>JAYUYB010000555.1:0-8590 GCA_043752655.1 Chloroflexota bacterium | reverse complement strand
ACGCGGCCAGCGCGGCCACGGCTAGCGCCAGCCCCACCGCTCGCACTACTGCTTTAAGGCTCACTTGCATCGCTTCATACTGCCCGTCCGGCTATCGGCTATCGGCTATCAGCTATCGGCTCACTCCGTCTCAAACGCCGCCGCCAGCACCTGGCCCGCCAGGTCGGCGCCCACGCTGCTGCCCTCGCCGCCGCTCTCCACCATCACAGCCACAGCGAAGCGCGGCGCGTCTAGGGGCGCGATGGCGATAAACCAGGCGTGGGGCGGCGCCCCCGGCACATGCTCCGCCGTGCCCGACTTTGCGCCCACCGCAATGCCTGGCACGTAGCTGCTCACGCTTTTGCCGAAGCCGTACTGGGCCACGGCGGCCATGTTTGCCTGCATGGTACTAGCCGTCTCACGCGCCATCACCTGGCGGATGGGGCGCGGGCCAAACTCGCGGATCTGGCCACCCTCAGGCCGCGTGATCTGCTGCACCAGATAGGGCTGCATCATCGTGCCGCCGTTCGCCACGCTTGCGGCCATCATCGCCATCTGGAGCGGCGTCACCAGCAGCTGGCCCTGGCCGTAGCCAGTGTCGGCAAGCGCACGCGGAAAGTTGAGGAAGCCGGGGTCCACATAGAGCAGACTCTGCGTCGTCGGCAGGTCGGTGAAGGCGCTATAGGCCGTGGGCGCCCGCTGCGGGGTCAGAATATCGAAGCGCCGGGCGAGCTCCGCCATCTTGTCGCTGCCAAGGCGCACCGCGAACTGGGCAAACGCCGTGTTGCACGAGTAGGCGAAGACGCGCTCGAGGCTGGATGGGTCGCCCGTGAGCGAGGCCAGCCCGTCCACGGCGTTCACCACCGGGGGGGCGCCCTCCTGAGGCGTGTAGGTCTGCGGGCAGGTGATCGTGTCTGGCTGGCCGTCGGCGGGAAACTCCAGCGCGCCGATGGCCGTTACTGTCTTGTAGATCGAGCCAGGCGGGTAGACGCCCTGGGCGGGCCGGTTGAGCAGCGGCTGGCCGGCGCCGTCGGAGGTGATCTGCTCCCAGTACTGGCTGATGCGCTGGTTCTCGGCGTCCCAGTCGGCGGCGCCGGGGTCGAAGCTAAGGCCGCGTGGGTCGAAGCCGGGTCCACTCACCATCGCGAGCACGGCGCCGCTGCGCGGGTCGAGCACCACCACCGAGCCGGATCGCTCGCCAAGAGCGGCGGCGGCGCGGGCCTGTAGATCGGCGTTGAGCGTGAGTGTCAGGTCGTTGCCGCGCGGCGTGCCGCCCACAAAGCGCTCACGTAGGCGCTGCCACTCGTTACCGCGCTGGCCGGTGAGGTAGGCGTCGAAGCTAGCTTCGATTCCGCTCTGGCCGTAGCGCGTGCTGAAGAAGCCGACAATATTGCTGAAGGCGCGCGGGTCGTACAGCTCGGCCAGCGGGTAGGTTCGGCGGCCAAAGCCGTCTACCTCCTGGCTGTCCACGAGCACCACGCCCTTGCGGTCGAGGATCTTGCCACGCAGCACGCGCTGCGAGTCCAGCACGGGGCGCACATTGCTGGTGGTGCTGCCGTCCTCGCCCACGGCCACGTGGTAGTAGATCTCCTCAGCGCGCACCACCTGCTGGCGCAGCAGCTGGAGGCTGAGCAGCCCAAAGCCCACCAGCACCACGAGGCCAAGGTTGGCGACGCTGCTGGCGAGGCTGCGCGGGGCGCGGGGCGCGCTCAGCCAGGCGGCAAGCCCAAAGAGCGGGGCCGCCGCCCACAGGCAGATCAGCCAGCGCACCTCGGCCTCCACAGGCTGAAACACGCCGTAGGCGATCAGGCTGATCGCCCCGGCCACACAGAGTGTTCGCAGCGCAGCGTGCGTTCTCATGCCGACCAATCCCCGAAAAAGGCCCCCCGGCGCGAGCCCAGGCGGCCACGATCACATCGCAGAGATTATACGCTCCAAGGGGGGTTAGGGCAAGCTGAATCCGCTACTCCCCACGCCGGTGGGGCCAAAAATAGGCCGGACATCTGTGTCATCTGTGGACAACATGCCCGGCGCGTAGAGGCTGCGTCAGCCTGAGCTACTCTAGGGGGAGCGTTGCGCGCACTGTCACGCCGCCGCTCTCGCTCTCGAAGACGGCGAGCTGCCCATCGAGCTCCGCGAGGCGGTAGCGCACGGCCCGCAGCGCGTGGAGGCCGGGGCGCTCGTAGGTGCCATCGAGCAGGCCGACGCCATCGTCCTGCACCACTAGCGTCACGGCTTGGGCCTCGAAGCTGAGCGTGATCAGGGCGCTGTGGGCGTGGGCGTGCTGCCGCACATTGTGCAGGGCCTCCTGGGCCGTGCGCAGCAGCAGCGTCTGCTGTGAGGGGTTGAGCGGGCGGGCTGCGCCGCTGCTGGTTGCGCGTACATCGAGCCCGCTCTGGCGGCCGGCGGCGGCGAGCTGATCGAGCGCGGCGGCGAGCGTTGGGTCAGGCGAGGGGGGCAGGTCGTAGAGCACGCGTCGGTTGGGGGCGGCGTGGGGTTCACCGGCGGTGCGGGTCATCAGGAGTGAAGTGGGCGCGCTCAGGTTGGGCGGCAGGTCGGGGCGTGGCTGATCCGGGCCACCCAGCTGATCGTCCTGGCCATACCAGGCCCGCTCGCCGGGGCTCGCGGCCAATGTGCGGGGGGCGGCGTTGCTGGATTGGTACACGGCCAGGGTGCCGCTGCGGCGCTGCACAGCCCGTCCGATCATGGCCCAGGCGCCGGCAAAGGCGAAGGGCACCGCCACGCGGGCGGCCCAGCTCGTGGCGTGGAGGGCACCGCCGACGGCGGGATTCAGCAGGGCGAGGCCAAACAGATCAAGCGCGGCGAAAGCTGCGGCGGCAAGGAGTGCGCCGCGCCAGCCGAAGAGCAGGGCGGGCAGCAGCAGCGCGCCAAGCGCGTAGGGCAGCAGGGGTAGCGGCTGGCTGCCACTCAGCCAGAGCAGGGCGGCGCAGGCGCAGAGATCGAGGGCCAGCAGCGCGGGGCGCTGCCGAAGCAGACGCACATAGGACTGAGCCAGTGCAGTAGCGATCACCGTAAAAACCCCGGCCAGCAGCAGCAGCCCGGCCTCGCCGGTGGGCGCTGCGTCGGGGCGGCCAGGCAGGATCAGGGCGAGGGCGGCGACAAACAGCGCCAGCCAGCGGTAGCTGAAAAAGGCGATATGGTCGCTGAAGCGCAGGTGCCACTGTTCAGCTGATCGCTTCACGCTGCTGCCTTTCGCCAGGGGCGACGCCGTCTTCACGGCGGGGGTGCCGTACGCCAACGGACGCGAAGTGTTGGGGCTCGATACGCCTCCAGTGTAGCAGAAAGGGGGGCCTGCGGCAACCGCAGCTTTGCCCTAGAGCCGCAATGTCACGTAGATAATTGCCGCCAGCAGCCCCCCGCCCAGCAGGCTGTACTCAACGAGCAACCGCCGCTGCAAGGCGCCGGTGGCGAGGTGTTGCAGTAGGCTCACCATGCTGTAGAAGAGCACTAGCAGCAGCGTTCCCGCGATCAGAAAGGTCGTCGCCCAGTAGTTGATCGCCCATGTTGCCTCGGCTAGCGCAAGCCCCACCAGTGCTGCCAGCATCAGGTTATTGGCGCGCGCCTTGTAGGCGAGCAGCGCGTAGGCCAGCAGCATCGCCGTCAGGCCGATCATGCTTGCTGAGTAGAGCGTGCGATAGCGCGTGTAGTAGACGGCGCTGAAGCAGCCGAAGGCCAGCAGGTAGCCGATCGCCTGGAGCAGCACCTGGGCGCGCTGGCTCACCTGCGGGTTGCGATCCAGGGCGTAGTGCTGGGCCAGTAACACGAGCAACAGCGAGCCGCCCGCCGCCACCAGGGCCAGGGCAAAGGCAGCGCCTTGTAGCGTGCCGCTGAACAGCCGGAAGAAGGCGAACGAGCCGATCACGCTGAACGACGGCAGCACCCAGAAGGCTGGCGCTACCTCGAAGCGGGCGAGCCCCAAGTTGATGACTGGCAGTGCGCGGTTCTGGAGCTGCGGGTGCGAGCGCGCCAGCAGATCGGCCCCGGCGCTCGTAATCAACGTGAGCGAGGCGATCAGGAACCACGAGAGCGTGATTGTTGGCAGGTCGCCGCCCAGCACGATCCGCAGCGTGTTCGGATTGCCGTCGATCAGGAAGATAACCGCCAGCCCGATCAGGATCACAAATACCAGCGAGACGATGCGGTCGTAACGGGGAGCGGGCGAGGATGGCACCACCGCAGTACCTCTTACTTATGCCCTAAAACTGTGCATAAGGTTAACATGGCATTGACATAGAAAGTCAACATGGTATAATTTCAGGTGTCAAGGAAGTATGTTGCCATCCCATAGATGCACGCAGGTGCCGGTCAGGATGAGGTCTTAATGAGCGTACAGCTAGACACGCCCATCGATCAGGAGCCGCTGGAGCTTGAGGCGTACACCTTGCTCCGCCAGGTGAACTCGATCATGGACACCCATAATCGCTACGATCTGCGCAGTGATGATCTGACCATCCCGCAGTTCATGATCCTCAACTATGCCACAGCCAACGGGGTGGCGCTCAGCGAGATCAGCGCCCGTATGCTCTGCGACAACAGCAACCTCACGGGCATCGTTGATCGCCTGATCGTCAAGGGCTATGTGCGGCGCCGCCCTGATCCCGAGGACCGGCGCGTGAGCCTGATCTGCCTCACCCCGACCGGCAGCGAGAAGCTGCGCCAGATCAAGCCGCGCCACCACGCGCGCGTAAGTCGGCGCATGCGCAGCCTCTCCGAGACCCAGGTCCACGATCTGCGCGACCTGCTCCAGCAGCTTTACGCCAGCCTCCAGCAGCGCCACCCCGGCGAGGATAATCTCTTAAGCTAGGCACATCGTCGGGGCGCCCCTCGTGGGCGCCCTTCGTGATTGTTTGGGCGCCCCTCGTCGTGGTTGTTTGGGCGCCCCTTTGGGCGCCCTTCCCTTATATAGCTCCTACTCCCCACCCTCCTCGGTGCGCTCCTGTCGCTCAAGCTGCTCGGCCCGCTGCCGCTGCACATAGAGCGGCGGCACGGCGAAGAGCGCCCGCTCAAGATCGCTGATCTCCGTATCTACCGTGCCCAGCGACCAGTGCCCGTGCTGCTTGATGATCTGCGTGCCGAAGCGCTGCGGCTTGCCGCCCGCCACCAGCCAGCGATCCCAGGCCATGGCGCGCAGCGTCCAGCCGCGCTCTTCGCCCTGCTCGGTGGCGCGGCGTGAGAACATGCGCGCCAGGTTGAAGTGCCCCTGCGTCTCGCCGCAGAGCATCACCCAGGCCGCATGGAACTGATCGCGCGCCTCCAGGATCTTGCCCTCGGCATAGAGATCGATCACACGCTGGCAGCGGCGGCGCGCGCCCACAGGATCTGCTGTGCCCGACTGCGCCTCCAGCGTCTCCCGTGCGAGCCGCTCAAGCTCCTCGCCCGGCTCTTCGTTGGGCGGCAGCAGGGGCTCCTGATCCTCATCCATCGCCGGCCTCCAAAATCTAGACGGGGGCGACCACAGCCGCATACATAATTTAGTGTACCACAGGCCGTCGCCAGCTTCTACTTGGAAGCGTGTGCACTGAGCGGGCTGCCCGCGTCGGCCATAAACCTGTAGATCGTGTCGGCCCAAGCCAGTGCTAGCAGTCTCCGCGGCAGGTAGGAATGGTCAAGCAGCATGTGGAGGCTCAGGCCCAGGGCCACAGGGCGCAGCGCCGGGTAGGTTGCCGCGCAGCTCCAGAGGGGCGGCAGCACCAGCCAGGGCTCATGCAGCCAGGAGCGCAGCGGGCCGTAGCGCGGGCGCGCGTCGCCAGCCTGACGCCAATAGTGGCGGTAGCGGTTGTAGCGCAGCGCACCAACCGCGCTCCAGTCGCCGGTGCGCAGCGCGTAGAGCAGCAGATGGTCGAGATCGATCAGCGTGCCGGCAAGCACCAGGGCGGCAGCATGGGCGGGGCGACGCGGGTACAGCGCCAGGCCGGCTGCCAGCGAGGTTAGTAGATGGGTGCGGAAACGCAAGCGACTCCTTACTCCAGCGGGTCGTCGGCGGGGTCGTTGGGGCCGCGCATTCGTGGGCCGTGGTCGTCGTAGCGCTCGAAGAGCGGGTGGTTGACGCAGTTTAGGTCGCGCCGCCCGCCGCCCAGCATAAACTGGCGCAGCGTGGCAGCCGCCACCTGCTCCTTCTCGATCTGGCCCGCACGAAATGCCGCCATCACGGCCGCGTAGCTCGGGGCGTCGCCAAGCTCGGCGAGCAGGGTGGCCACACCATTGGCGACAGGCAGCGCTCCCGCATGCTCCAGCCTACGGCGGCCCTCCGCAATGATCGTGTCGCGGCATTCGGGGTCGCGGGTGGCTACGAAGGCGAGCGTGGCGACGGCGGCGCTGCGCACATTCGGGATGTTGGCCTCATCATCGGCGTAGGCCCAAAGCGGCTCCACCGCAGGCGCGCCGATCCGCCCAATGATCTGGATGATCTCGGTGGCGTAGAGCTGCGCCGGCACATCCTCGTCGCTGGTTATAGGGACTGGCAGACGGCCGAGCAGCGGCACGATCAGCTCCACGTCGGGTAGCTCGCCGAGCAGGCGCAGGGCGTGGAGCGGCCCGAGCGCGGCGGGCAGCTCGGCGTGGAGCGCGTCGGTGTTGAGGGCGAGCTCCAGCAGGGCGGCGCGGGCGGCCGGGCCATGCTCAAGGATGCGCTGCACCAGCCGCTCGTCTGGGCGCAGGCCAACCCGGTTCAGCTGGCGCACAAGCTCGCTCACAGGCGTGTCAATCGGCATAAAGCTTCTCCGGGCAAGGGCCATCCGCGCCGCACATTATAGCCTATCTCCGTCGACGCCCGCTGCCAGCGCGATCAGGGGCGCAAAGCTGTGGCGGTGCAGCTGGCATGCGCCGTGCAGGGCGAGCGCGCGCTGATGCGCCGCTGTGCCGTAGCCCTTGTGGGCCGCGAAGCCATAGTCGGGGTAGGCGCGGTCGGCGGTGCGCATCAGGCGGTCGCGCGTCACTTTGGCCACCACCGAGGCGGCTGCGATCGAGAGGCAGCGGGCGTCGCCATGCACGAGCGCAACCTGATGCAGCGCGAGCTCGGGCAGGCGCAGCGCGTCTATCAGCAGCGCGTCTGGGCGACACGGCAGCTGCAAGATCGCGGCGTGCATCGCCAGGCGCGTGGCCGACACAATCCCATAGGCGTCGATCAGGTAGGCCGGCACAATGCCCACGCCCACCCCAGCCGAGTGGGCGAGCACGCGACCCAGGGCCACCTCCCGCGCCGCAGGCGTAAGCTGCTTGGAGTCGTCTACACCAACCAGCAGCGTGGGGTTGGCGAGCGCGGCGGGCGCCAGCACCACGGCGGCAGCCACCACCGGCCCGGCCCAGCAGCCTCGCCCCGCCTCGTCGACCCCTGCCAGCAGCGCGCGCCCCTGCGCAAGCAGCACAAGCTCGTGCTCAAGACTCGGCGGCATCGCGGGTTCCTATCAGCAGCAGCACCCGGCTCGGCCCCACTTCCACCCAGTGTTGCACAAGCGCTATGCCGCCGATCACGATGCTGCGCTCGGCTTGTGGCTCAACCTGCGGCTCGCGGCGCACAGATGTCTGAAGCGTAAAGCGGTAGGCGAGATCGATCAGGCGCGTGTAGCGACCGGGGTTGAGCTGGGCGAAGGGCAGAATCACCAGGCGGCCGCCGGGGGCAAGCACACGCCTGATCTCGGTGTGCGCGGCGGGGTCAATAATATACTCGGCGGGGAAAGTGGCGAGCACGCTGTCGAAGGCAGAACTGGGGAAGGGCATGTGTTGGGCGATGCCGTTGACAAGACGCGGGGTGTGGCCATTGCGGCGCAGACGGGCGGCGGCGCGGGTCGCCATCTGTGGCGAGGCGTCGAGGCCAACGACGGTACGATCTGCGAGCGCCAGCTGCACATACCCAGTGCCAAAGCCAAGCTCCAGCACGCGCCCACGCAGCTCGGGGAGTGCGCTCAAGGCCCAGCGGCGCCAGAGCCCGGCCGACACCGCCCACGCCACCGCATCGTACGTCCAGGCAAACTCGCGGTAAAAGTGGTGGAAGGCCAAGCGGACGACGGCACGATACAGCATAATGATGACCGGGTGACACGGTGACCGGGTGACCGGGTGACACCTCACGGTGCCGATAGGTGTCACCTTGTCACCGTGTCACCCGGTCACGCCTTCATTTCGTCTGCCTAGTCGCGGCGCTCCTTGATGCGGGCAGCCTTGCCGGAGAGCCCGCGCAGGTAGTAGAGCTTGGCGCGACGCACCTTGCCGCGGCGGACTACCTTGATGCTATCGAGGCGCGGGGCGTGAAGCAGGAAGGTGCGCTCGACGCCGATGCCGTGCGAGGCGATGCGCCGCACCGTGAAGTTCTCGTTGATGCTGCCGCTGCGGCGGCGGATCACTACGCCCTCAAACTCCTGGACACGCTCGCGAGCGCCCTCAACTACGCGCACGCCTACGCGCACGCTGTCGCCGACACGAAACTCGGGGATCGTCTGCTTCATCTGGCGCTTGGCCAGGTCGCTCAGGATCTGCTGCTGCGACATGCTGCTGTCGCTCCTTTCTCAGAATGGCCAGGCCAGGCGCCCGAACGAGATCGGGACTGACGCGCCGCGTTCAAGCTGCATAGAAATCTGGCAGGCACACGTTCGCC
>JAYUYB010000554.1:0-3508 GCA_043752655.1 Chloroflexota bacterium | reverse complement strand
CCTGGTGGCGCTTGCGCAGCGCGATCAGGCGCTTCGTCCACCAGAGCAGCGAGTGCTGGTTGGCCTGCTGGTTCTCGACGTTCACCATCTCGTAGTGGTACTCGGGGTCGGTGATCACGGGCAGGAACAGCTTCTGGGGGTTGGCACGTGAGAAGCCGGCGTTGCGGTCGCCCGTCCACTGCATGGGAGTGCGAACGCCGTTGCGGTCGCCAAGGTAGATATTGTCGCCCATGCCGATCTCGTCGCCGTAGTAGAGCACGGGGGTGCCGGGCAGCGAGAAGAGCAGGCCGTTCATCAGCTCGATCTTGCGGCGATGGTTGCCGAGCAGCGGGGCGAGGCGGCGGCGGATGCCGAGATTGATGCGGGCCTGAGGGTCGGCGGCGTAGGTGCGATACATATAATCGCGCTCCTCGTCCGTCACCATCTCCAGGGTCAGCTCATCGTGGTTGCGCAGAAAGATCGCCCACTGGCAGTTCTCGGGGATGCTGGGCGTCTGGCGCATAATATCGATGATCGGGAAGCGATCCTCCTGGTGGACGGCCATGTAGAGCCGCGGCATCACCGAGAAGTGGAAGGTCATGTGGCACTCGTCGCCGTCGCCAAAGTACGCGATCAGATCCTCGGGCCACTGGTTCGCCTCGGCCAGAAACATGCGGCCAGGGTACTTGGCGTCCATGTGGGCGCGCAGCTGCTTGAGGTAGACGTGGGTGCGCGGCAGGTTCTCGCAGTTGGTGCCCTCCTCCTCGTAAAGGTAGGGGATGGCGTCGAGGCGCATGCCGTCCACGCCCATGGCGAGCCAGAACTCCATGGCTTTGACGATCGCCCTGTGGACGGCGGGGTTCTCGAAGTTGAGGTCGGGCTGGTGCGTGTAGAAGCGATGCCAGTAGTAGGCGCCCGCCACCGCGTCCCACGCCCAGTTGCTGGTCTCGAAATCCTTGAAAATAATGCGCGTATCTTTGTACTTCTCGGGGGTATCGGACCAGACATAGAAGTCGCGGGCGGAGGAGCCGGCCTTGGCGAGGCGGGCGCGCTGGAACCAGGGGTGTTGGTCGGAGGTATGGTTGCAGACGAGCTCGGTGATCACCTTGAGGCCGCGGCGGTGGGCCTCGCGGATCAGCTGGCGCACGTCGGCGAGGTCGCCGTAAGAGGGGTGGACGGCGTTATAGTCGGCGATATCGTAGCCGTCGTCGCGCAGGGGCGAGGGGTAGAAAGGGAGCAGCCAGATCGCAGTGACGCCAAGATCCTGGAGGTAGCCGAGCTTGCCCGTGAGGCCCTTGAAGTCGCCGATGCCGTCGCCGTCGCTGTCGGCGAAAGCGCGCACATGCACCTCATAGATCACTGCGTCCTTGTACCAGAGCGGGTCGCCGCTGAAGATCTGGGGAGCCTTGGGGGATCGTGGCTGCTGGGTGGTGGCCATGGGCTCCTTGTCAGTTCACAACGCCGTTTGCACCACGAAGCTCTGGACCACGAAGGACGCGAAAGGGCGCGAAGGCCGCGAATGCGAACAGGCTGAGCTTCGACTTCGCGCCATTCGCGGTCCAAACGGTTCGGGCGGTTCGTGATCCAAACGGTTCGTGATCCAAACGCCGGGGGTCTTCTAGGCAAAATACTCAAAGCCCGAGGCGTCGCGCATGCGCCGCTTTACTTGCAAGATATGCACCGGCGCGGTGGCGGGGTTCAGCTCCACATAGTTGAACTCGCCGCCCCAGCTGTGGCGCTGGTCGCTCAGCAACTCGTGGGCCTGGTAGCCGCCCTCAAGGCCCCACTCGGCAACAGGAATCTGCACCCAGCCGGCCTGCGTGTTCACTGGGTCTAGGTTCACGATCACAAGCACGATGTTGCGCTGGTCGGGGGAGGCCTTGCTGTAGGCGATCAGCTGCTCGTTCTCGGCGAAGTTGGTGTCCACGCGGTGGAAACGCATGCCCTCGTTGTGCTGGAGCGCGGGGTTCTCGCGGCGGATGCGGTTGAGGCGCGCGATGAAGCCGCGCAGGCTGCCCGGCTGATCCAGATCCCAGGTGCGCAGCTCGTACTTCTCGTTGTCGCTGTACTCCTCACGGCCCTGCGCGGGGGTGTGCAGCATCAGCTCGTAGGCGGGGCCGTAGATGCCCCAACTGGCGGCGAGGGTGGCGGCGAGGGTGGCGCGGGCGATGAAGAGCGCGCGCTGGCCGGGGTAGAACTGCGGCGTGAGGATGTCGTGGGTGTTGGGCCAGAAGTTGGGCCGAAAGAACTCCTGGGCCTCGCCCTGGGTGAGCTCAAGCATGTACTGCGTAAGCTCCCACTTGTAGGTGCGCCAGGTAAAGTAGGTGTAGCTCTGCGTAAAGCCGAGCTTGGCGAGGTTGTACATCACCTTGGGGCGCGTGAAGGCCTCGGAGAGCATGATCAGCTCCGGGTGCTCGCGCTTCAGCTCCCCGATGCACCACTCCCAGAAGCGGAAGCTCTTGGTGTGGGGGTTGTCTACGCGAAACACCTTTACGCCCTGGGCGATCCAGAAGTCGAAGTAGCTCTTCAGCTCGCTCCAGAGCCCCTCCCAGTCGCTGGCCTCGAAGTCGAAGGGGTAGATGTCCTGGTATTTCTTGGGCGGGTTCTCGGCGTACTGGATCGTCCCGTCGGGGCGGGCGCGGAACCACTCGGGGTGCTCGCGCACGTACGGGTGGTCCGGCGAGGCATTGAAGGCGTTATCCAGCGCCACCTCGATACCGCGCTCGCGAGCGGCCGCAACCAGGGCGCGGAAGTCGTCGAGCGTGCCGAGCTCGGGGTGAACGTCGAAGTAGCCGCCGTCCTCCGAGCCGATGGCGTACGGGCTGCCGGGGTCGCCGGGCTGGGCGCTGGGGCTATTGTCCTTGCCCTTGCGAAAGGTGTGGCCGATGGGGTGGATCGGCGTGAGGTAGAGGATGTCAAAGCCCAATTCCTGCACGTAGGGGAGCCAGCCGATCACATCCTTGAACGTGCCGTGGCGGCCGGGCTCGAACGAGGTGGAGCGTGGGAAGAGCGAGTACCAGGCGGAGAAGCGGGCCAGGGGAATGTCCACCGTTACACGCAGCTCGCGCTCGTAGCTGGTAGCGTAGCGGCGCGGCAGGTGGGTGGCCATCTGGTCGGCAAGGGCGGGGGCGAAGGCGGCCTGGTGATCGCCGCTGCGCAGCGCCTGCTCGGTGGCCCGCAGAGCTGCGGCGGGCAGGGGCGGGGCGTGCTGGGCCGCCTCGGCCACCAGCTCGGCGCCGATCAGCAGATCCACGCGCACGTCCTGGGCGGCCTCCACGCGCTTGTGGAGCTGATGCTCCCAGGTGGCGAAGCGGTCGATCCAGGCGAGCACGGAGTAGCTGTAGCTGCCCACGGTATCGACGGTAAAGCTGCCGCGCCAGCGGTCGTTCACAAGGGCGCCCATGGGGGCGTCGCGCCAGTCGGCGTCGTTGGGGCCACGGTAGCGCACGGCGACGCCGAGCACATCGTGGCCATCGGCGAAGGCGTCGCACTCCACCACCACGCTATCGCCAACCACGCGCTTGATCGG
>JAYUYB010000553.1:0-3514 GCA_043752655.1 Chloroflexota bacterium | reverse complement strand
CTGCTACCGCCTCGCAGCGACCGGCGGCTCTCTGGAAGCCCGCACGCGCGCGCACGCTCCATCGTCGTCTCTGGCCGCGAGTATAGCATGCCCGCTGGACGGGCGCAAGGCCAGCCGGCCGGGCGGGTGCGGCGTAGCGTTTCGGGTCGCCGTCTGCCGTGGCGCTCCTGGTGCCTGGCGGCTAAAGCCGCAGGCTAGGTGGAGTAACGCCCGCCTGCGCGGGCGCTGAGGGCGAGCCCCGCAGGCGGGCGTGGCACCCGCTCGCCTGCGGCTTCAGCCGCCAGGCACCGGGTGAGCCCGCGCAGGCGGGCTTTGACCAACCATAGCCGGGCGCTTCAGCGCCACGGCGTGCGGGTGAGGACAGTGCCCCGAAACCATACGCCGCACCCCGGCCGGGCTTGTTGTCCACAGGTGGCACAGATTCCCAGTCGATTTCTGGCCTAAAACCCCTTGGCCTGGCGCGGCGTGCTACACTGAATCAGTGGTCGTGCCACGTTGGAGAATAGCGATGCAGAAGACGCAGCCGCTTGTGCTGCCGGCGCTGCCGCCTGTGCAGGCGGCGCCGCCCTTTAACCTTGTTGGCTCGCTGCTCCTGGCCGGGCTCACAACAGCACTGGTGGCGCTGGGCGCCGGGGTGGTGGCGCGCGTGCTGCCCGGCTGGCGGCCCGGCTTCCTGGTGGCCGCCTGCTTCCTGGTGGCCATCGAGGCCGCGCTGGTGCGCTACCGCATGCTCAGCGGCCGCCACCTTGCCGCAGGCGCCTGGCGCTACCTCGCGGCCGAGCTGTTCGCGCTGGCGCTGCTGATGCGCCTGGCCGCGATCCTTGGCCACAGCCTCGGCACCCTGCCAGAGCGGCTGCGCCTCTGGGCGCGCTCGCCGCTCGCCGCCTTGGATTCCGAGTTTCTCGCCCACTTGGCCGTGGGCCTGCTGGTTGCGCTGGCGGTGCGCGCCGGGCTGCGCGGGCTGGCCGCGCTCGAGCCGCGCCCCGCCGCCCGCTCGCCCGAGGCCGGCCTCGATGGTGATTTCTTCCGCGCCACCGAGGCGCGCTACGAGCACGAGACAGTGGCGCAGCTTGCGTCTGGGCTTACCTGGGGCGGCGTGTTCGCGCTGCTCGCACTGGCAGGCCAGGTGCTGAATGTCGAGCGCCTGGGTGGCCCGGCGCTGCCGCTCACGCCAGCGGCGGGCTTCGCCGGGGTGGCCTATCTGATCTGCGCGCTGCTGCTCTACAGCCGCGCGCGCCTGGGGCTGCTGCGTGCGCGCTGGCAGCGCGACGAGACGGTTGTCGATTCCGCGGTGCTGCGGCGCTGGCGCTGGGCGAGCGTGGGCCTTGTGCTCGCCGTGGCGCTGCTGGGCCTGCTGCTCCCAACCGGCTACGGCGGCGGGCTGCTGGATGCCGCGCGGGGCGCCATGCTCACGCTGATCAACCTCGCGAGCCTGGTGGCGCTGTTTTTTGCCGCGCTTGCCATCGGCGCCCTCGGCCTGGCGCTGACAATCCCGGCCCTGATTCTGGCGCTGCTCACTGGCGTGGCAGGCCCACCTGGGCCGGGCGCGCCAGTTGTGCCGAAGCCCCTGCCGCCGCCTCCCACCCCCTTGCCGAGCGAGCCGCCGCTTGCCCCCGGCCTGATCTTCTGGGCCTGCGTGGCCGTGCTCGCCGTCTACGCGCTTTGGGTTGTGCTGCGCCGCCAGGGATGGGCCGTGGCGGCGGCGGCGCAGCTGCGGGCCGGGCTGCTCGCCCCGCTGCTCGCCTGGCTCCAGCGGCTCTGGGCGGGCGCCGCAGGCTACGCCCGCAGCGTGGGCGCTGCCGTCGCTGAGCGGCTCCGTCGCCCGGAGCCCGCCCCGCCAGCGGCCACCCGCCCCCGGCCGCGCCAGCCTGGCCCCGGCGGCCTGGTGCGCTTTTTTTACAGCGCGATGCTCGCGCGCGCCGCGCGGGGCGGCCTGGGTCGGCGGCGCGACGAGACGCCCTACGAGTTCGGCGCCCAGCTACGCGAGCGCCTGCCCGATGCGGCCGAGGAGATCGACCGGCTTACCGACAGCTACGTTGCCACCGCCTACGGCCCGCGCCCCACGCCCCCTGAGCAGGCTAGCGCCGCGCGCCGGGCGTGGCAGCAGATCCGGCGCGTGATGCGTGCGCTGCGCAAGGAGTAGTTTAGACTTTCGCCTTCAGCCACTGCTGCAGCGTGTCCTCGCTTGAGCGAACATCGAACAGCTCGCGCTGCAGAGCGGTGTCTGCATAGGCGTCAGCTGCTAAAGCTAGCCAAGCAACTCGTCTTCGTCGTTGCTTGACAAGTCCACCTTCTCATAGACCTCTCCAAGTGAGAGGGCACACTGAATAGTCGTCAATTCAATGTGGCTATCGGTGCCAGTTGCTTCAGAGAACAACCACGTATTGTTGCTTTGGCGTGCAAATCGCTCAATATGACAGCTGTCTTGTGAAATAAGAATGTACTCACGTAATGACAGGATTGTACGATAATTGAGGAATTTCTTACCACGATCATACTTCTCAGTTGATGGTGAGAGGATTTCGATGATGATCGTAGGATTAAGCAGCGTATCATCCCTGTCATCTTCAAACTGTTCGTTGCCACACACAATTGTAATATCAGGATAGGTATATAAGGCCGTCTGTGCGACTTTCACACGCATGTCACTTGGACAGACATTACAATTACGTCGTCGTAGTTGTGTGTACAGTGCAGCATAGGTACTTCCTGCAATGCGATTATGCCGCGCACTTGCACCTGACATGGCATAGATATGCCCTGCGTAATATTCATGCTTCTCGTCGCTTGCACGCTCGGCGAGCAGATATTCCTCAGGGGTACTATAGTGTTTTGGTTGTGCAGTCATCTCGTGACTCCCTCGCTTCCCCGAATCACACCGTAGAATTCACATGGTACAAGCTGCTGCTCATTCCGGCAAGCCATTGGACACTACCCCAGCGCCTCGCGCAGCACCGCCAACGGCAGCCCCTCCAGGGCGCTCGCGTCGCTGCCGGCGAAGCTGCTCCAGAGGATCAGGGCGTCGGGGCTCAGGCCGTAGCGCCGATCCAGCGCCTTGAGCAGCCAGCGTAGTGCGAGCAGCTGCATGTCGGTGCTGCCCGCAGGCTGGGCCGGCCAGCCCTGCGGCCGCTCCAGCGCCACCCCCACGCTCTCCAGGTTGAGGTTCTGCCACTTGCCGCTCGCCGTCGCGATCCCAGCGTGCCACGCCGCCTTCGCCTCGTCCACAAGCTGGTAGATCAGGCCCTCGGTGCTGACGTAGTAGTGCGTGGCGAAGCGCGAGTCGGGCGCCGCCATACGCGCCAGGGCCTCGCTCTCGGGGCCGGGCAGGCCGTGGAGCACCACGAAGGCCACGCTGCGCCCGGCCCGCTCGCTGTAAGCGATGGCCGCCGGGCTATACGGTAGCACGCGGAACTCATTGGTGATCGGCGGGATGTGATCGCCTGTGGGCAGCACCGGCGCCTCGGGCGTGCTCTCGCCCACGATCACGGCGCCGCCCAGCACCGCCACGCCCTGG
>JAYUYB010000552.1:0-3515 GCA_043752655.1 Chloroflexota bacterium | reverse complement strand
CGGGGTCGGTTGCCCGCCGCTGGCCCAGCCACGCGCCGCCCCTCGCCACGGCGGCCAGCCCAGCCTCGCCCGCCAGCCGCTCGGCAAGCTCGCGCAAGGAGAGGCCGGCCTCCTCCGCACGCACCACATACTGAAGCCGCTCCGGCGTCATCTAGGGCAGCTCCATTTCAGGTTGCGGAACCCAAGCCATTTGGACCACGAAGCCGCGAACAGCTGCGCTGCTTCGTGTTCGCGACTTTCGCCCGTATTCGCGGGGTGCGTGGTCCAGACGGTGCGTGGTCCAAATGGCTCGTGGTCCAAATGGCTCGTGGTCCAGACGGTGCTTACGAGCCGCCAAGCTGCGCCAGCAGCTCCTGCTTAAGCTCCCAGAGCCGCTGCGAGAGAGAGACGTGGTAGACGTGCGGGTTGACAAGACGGCGCACGCCGGAGTCGAGCCGCTCCACATCGGCACGGCGCCGCTCGCGGATGGCCTCCAGGTCTGGTAGCGCGTACACCAGCTCGCCTGCGCGCAGCACCTCCGCCAGCAGCGGCTCCATGCTGGAGATCGCCGTGCGATTCAGCGTGCGCTGGCGCGCCATGTCGCCGGGGTGGCGCAGCGTAATCCGCTCGGCCTCTGCCGGGGTCTCATTTTCCAGGGCGATCAGGTCGGCTGTGGCGAAGCCGCGTGTATCGTAGAGCCGCCAGGCATGCTTCAGGCCGGGGTTGGTGAGCTTGGCTGGCGTGTCGGCGAGCTTGATGGCTGGGCGCCAGCTGCTGTCGCGCTCCTGGATCGCCACCAGCTTGTAGACTCCGCCAAGGGCGCCCTCGCCGTGCGAGGTGACGAGCCGCGTGCCCACGCCGTACACCAGGCGGGCCAGGATCGCGTTGGCGTCCGCGCCGTAGCGCGGCGCCTCTTGCAGCACCTGGGTCTGGATCTGCCAGATCACCAGCTCGTCGAGGTCGCTGGAGAGCACGATGGTTGTCTTGGGGAAGCCGGCCTTGTCGAGCAGTATGGCCGCCTGGATGGCGAGATAGGCCAGGTCGCCCGAATCGAGGCGGATGCCGACCGGCGCGTGGCCCTTCGCCCGCAGCTCCTCGAACACGCGGATCGCGTTTGGCACACCGCTCTCCAGCGTATCCACCGTGTCTACGAGCAGCAGACAGTCGTCGGGGTAGACCTCGGCGTAGGCGCGGAAGGCGTCGAGCTCGCTCTGGCCAAGGGCGAGGAAGACCTGGACCATTGCGTGGGCGTGGGTGCCCCTGGGCGGCAGGCCGAGCGTGCTGGAGAGGCCGACGTTAGAGCTGAAGTCGGCGCCGCCGATCAGGGCCGCGCGCGTGCCGGCGTTGGCGCCGCGCTCCTGGCCGCGCCGCAGGCCAAACTCCAGCACGGTGTTGCCACGGCTCACCTCGCGGATGCGGGCGGCCTTGGTGGCGATCAGGGTCTGGTAGTTGAGCTGGTTGAGCAGGGCCGTCTCCAGGATCTGGGCCATGGCCAGGGGGCCGCGCACTACGCTGAGGGGGACGTTGGGGTGAACGACGCGGCCCTCGGGGATGGCGCGCAGGCTGATCGCCTCGAAGCTGCCGTGCTGGCGCAGATAGGCGAGAAAATCGTCGGCGAAGACCTGGCCGCCAGCGTGGTTGCGCTGGGCGCGCAGGTAGGCCAGATCCTCGTCGCGGAAGCGGGCCTGGCGCATCCAGTCGAGCAGCCACTCCAGCCCGGCGCTCACGCAGTAGCCAGCCTCGTGCAGGCCGTAGTCCGGGTAGCGACGGAAGAAGTGGTCGAACTGGGCGGGGCGCTCGTGGAGGCCGGCGCGGAAGTAGAGCTGGGCCATGCTCAGCTGGTACTGATCGGTAAAGAGGATGCCCTCGGCTGTGCGCTGGTGGTCGGGTTGCATGGCGTCTCCCAGATGTTCAGTTTGCAGGTGGCAGGTGGCAGTTTCCAGGTGTTCAGTTCGCAGGATCAGTTCGCAGGCGACAATTAGTGTTAAACTTACACCAATATAGCGGGTAGAGGGAAGGCTGTCAAGGGTAGGCCGCTTGACAGTAGGTCGACGTCATCGTCGGCGCTGTTGCCAGAACCGGAGGGTTGAAACTGCGACGGCCGGGCCTGCGGCCAAGCGTCGGCGCAGGCCGACGCATCCGAACCCGCCCGCGCAGGCGGGCGCCCGGCGCACCGCGCCACGACGGCGCGCGTTCACGCGCCCGCCTCCCGACCATGACGTAGCCCTCGCTTGACAGCACGCGCATCTCGCCATAGGATACGCGTGATTTATCCAATCTTTGCGCTTTCTAAAGCCTTGCCACGCCGCAGCTGCTGAACAGGAGCGACTATGCCGCAGCGCAGGTCCCCCCTCTACGAGAACCATCTTCGGCTAGGCGCCCAGATGGTGCCGGGGGGCGGCGACTATCTTTTCCCGCTCTCGTACGCCTCCCCAATCGAGGAGCATGTCAACACGCGCACCAACGTGGGAATGCAAGATCTGTCCAGCATGGGCGAGGTGGACATCAAGGGTCCCGGCGCCGAGCGCCTGCTGAGCCGCCTGCTGGTGAACGAGGTGCGCGACATGCACCCCGGCCAGGTGCGCTACTCCACGCTCTGCAATGAGCAGGGCGGCATCATCGACGACATCACCGCCTACAAGTTCCACGACGAGCATTTTATGGTCGTCACCAGCTCTGGGCCGCGCAAGCGCACCTTCCGCTGGATCGCGGAGCAGGCGGCGGGCGCGGCCGCCTATATCACCGACATCAGCGGCTCGGTGGCGCTGCCGGTGGTGCAGGGCCCGCGCTCACGCGAGTTTCTGCGCACGCTGGTGCAGGACGCCGACCTGGACGCGCTGAAGTTTTTTAACTTCGCCCGCGCCCGCATCGGCGAGACCGAGCTGATCATCTCGCGCTCGGGCTACACCGGCGAGCTAGGGTACGAGCTCTACACTCCCGCCGAGGAGGCCGGGCCGCTCTGGGATCAGTTGCTGGCCGCTGGCCGCGCCTTCGGCCTGATGCCCTATGGCGTGACGGCGATGCAGAGCCTGCGCATCGAGAAGGCGCTGCCGCTCTACGGCAAAGATATCACCGAGGAGCTGACGCCTTTCCAGCTTGGCCTGGATCGCTTCATCCGCTTCGACAAGCGCGAGTTTATGGGCCGCGAGGCGCTGCTGCGCGCCCAGGAGCGCGGCCTTGAGTCGCGCTGGGTTGGCCTCATCCTTCATGGTGAGATCGCCGCCGCTCCCGACGCGAAGATCTTCCCCGTGGGCGCGGTGGACACCACGACGCGCAGGCTGTTCAGCGGCCCCGAGGCGGGCGCTCCAGTGGACAAGCTGCTGCCCGGCGATCAGGAGATCGGCACGGTGACGTGTAGCGCACGCGGCCACACGGTGGGCAAGCTGCTGGCCCTGGCCCATCTGCGCGCGCCCTACGCCTGGCCCGGTAGCCGCGTAGTGGTAATGGTGAAAGATCGCCCGGTGCCCGCCACCGTCACTGCCACGCCGTTCTTCGACCCGCAGGGCGCCAGGATGCGGGCGAAGTAGGGGACGGTA
>JAYUYB010000551.1:0-8619 GCA_043752655.1 Chloroflexota bacterium | reverse complement strand
ACCGTCCACCGTCCACCGTCCACCGTCCACCGTCCACCACACCAGAGCGTGATCACACACCGCGTCGTGCGGTGTCGGATCGATATGAGGACAGACGCTAAGGAGGAATTCGTGAAGCATCGCTCGCCCACCATTCTGCTGCTCGCCCTGGTGGCTGCGCTAGTGCTGGCTGCCTGCGGAGGCACGCCCGCGGCCCAGCCCACCACGGCCCCCGCCGAGCCGCCCACCGCCGCGCCCGCCGCCGAGCAGCCCACACAGGCTCCCGCCGCCACTGCGGCCGCCCCCGCCGCCACCGAGGCTACCGCCGCGCCTGCCGCCACCGCCGCGCCTGCCGCCAGCGAGGGCGACATCCGCACCAGCAGCAGCGGCTTCTCGGGCACGCTAAGCTACTGGGTGCTCGGCTTTACGCCCGGCAACCAGTTTGCCATCCCCATGGAGCGGGCCGTGGCCAAGTTCATGGAGGCCAACCCCGAGATCAAGGTCGAGATCATCGGCTACCCGCCGAACGACGAGGGCTTTACCAAGCTGAACACCGCCGTGCAGAGCGGCCAAGGCGTGGATGTGCTGCGCCTGCCCTCGGACCGCCTGCTAGCCTTCGTCGCTGAGGATCTCGTGGCCCCAGCCGAGGACTTTATGAGCGAGGAGGAAAAGGCAGACTACTACCCCAACGTGCTCGACGTGGTGCGCCTGAAGGACAACAAGGCCATGGCCTGGCCGCTCTGGGTGGTGCCCATGGGCATGTACCTGAACAAAGACGTCTTCGAGGAGCAGGGCGTGGCCATGCCCCCGAAGGACTGGACCTGGGACCAGTTTGTGGCGACAGCCAAGCAGCTCACCTTTGCCCGCGCTAACGGCGAGCAGGTGTACGGCTTTAGCGGCTTCATCGATCCGGGCGTGGTCAACACCTGGGGCCTGTTTATGAACGAGGCCCCGAGCGTGCGCCCAGTGGTGGACGGCAAGTTCGGCTTCGACTCGGCCACCGCCACCGCCGCCATTCAGCGCTACGCGGATCTGGCCCTGGTGGAGAAGGTGACGCCCCCAGACTACGGCGCCATGGCCGACGCCGATATCAAGGGCGGCTTCACCAACAAGCAGATCGCCATGATCGTAGACGCCACCGGCCCCGCCGCGCAGTTCCAGAAGGACGGCGTGAACTTCGAGATCTACCCCATCCCCACGGTGAACGGCAACAACATCACCATCGGCGCCGTCGGCCTGATCGCCGTGGTGAAGACCGACGACCAGACCCGGCTCCAGGCCGGCATGGATCTGGCCCGCTACCTTACCAGCGCCGCCGTGCAGGAGGATGTGCCGCCCGGCGCGGATACGCCCGTAGGCTTCTACCTGGCCCCTGGCGCCCGCCAGTCGGTGCAGGTGGCGCCGCCCCTCGACAACTTCCTGCCCGTGGTCGAGTACATGTACGTCACGCCCATTCTCAAGAACTGGTCGCAGCTCACGCGCATCGTCCACCCCGCCTTGCAGAACGTGATCTTCGGCCAGGTGACAGCCGAAGAGGCGATGCAGCAGATCGCCCCAGAGATCAACGAGCTGCTGGCCGAGGAAGGCCAGTAGGCTGGGAACAGGGAACAGGGGACAGCCCTCGGGGGCGCCCACAAGGGACGCCCCTACGCATTCTCCTATCAAGAGGTAGCACGTGGCAACTATCGAGAAGATCGAGCAGCCAGCGGGGCAGGAGCGCGGGGCCATGGCGACGCTGCGGCGCCTGGCGCGCAAGCACGGCTGGAGCTACCTGTTCGTGCTGCCCAGCCTGCTCACCTTTAGCCTCTTCACGCTCGTGCCGGTGCTCTGGTCGTTCATCATCTCGTTCCAGAGCTTTAGCCTAGCTCGCGGCGGAACCTGGCAGTCGCCAATCTGGGAGAACTACAAGGACGCCTTCACCCAGCAGAGCGGCATCTTTCTGATCGCGATCAGGAATACCTTGATCTACAGCGCGTTCACGGTGACCGCCGCGATCTTCTTTGGGCTCGTCCTCGCCAGCCTGATCCAGCCGCTCAGCAACCGGCTCAAGACCTTCTTCCGCGCCGCCTACTACCTGCCCGCCGTCACCTCGGCGCTGATCATCGGCATGACCTGGCGCTACATCTTCAATGCCCAGTGGGGCTTCGCCAACTATCTGCTGCGCCTGATCGACCAGGAGCCGATCCGCTGGCTCTCCGACCCCAGGATCGCCCTCGGCAGCATTACGCTCTCGGCGGTGCTTACCATGCCGGCCACAGCCGTGGTGCTTTTTAGCGCCGCGATGGGCAGTATCCCTACCGAGTACTACGAGGCCGCCGAGCTCGACGGCGCCGGCCCGATCACGCGCTGGTGGCGCATCACCGTGCCCCTGATCAAATCCACCACGCTCTACCTCGTGGTGCTCTACACCATCGCCAGCTTCGAGGTGTTCGAGCGGGTCTACGCCATGGTGCCCAGCGGCGTGGGCAACAGCACGCAGACGATTGTGACCCAGATCTATACCAACGGCTTCAAGGAGCTCGACTTCGGCATCGCCTCGGCCCAGGCCTTTATGCTGTTTCTGATGGTCGGCACCGTGGCGTTGGTGCAGTTCCGGCTGCTGCGCAGCGATGTTGAGTACTGAGACGGTGGACGGTGGACGGTGGTGGGCACGCGATTTTGCAAGTGGAGCAGCTTATGGCAGCAGCACGGATGGCTCGCCCAATGGTGCGGCGGAGGGGGCGCGGCGGCTTGCCCTTGGCAGGTTGGGCCCTGCTGATCGTCACGTCGGTGATCGCGCTCTTCCCGATGTACTGGCTGTTTGTGAACGCCCTGACGCCGATCACCTCCACCCCGCCGCTCACGCCCATCCTCTGGCCGGCCTGGAGCCTCGACAACTTTCGGCGGCTGCTCAGCGGTAATGTCTACTATCTTAACTGGATGATCAACAGCATGATCGTCGCCACGGCGATCACGATCTGGCACATGATCTTCGACAGCATGGCCGGCTACGCCTTCGCCAAGCGGCGCTTCCCAGGGCGCAATCTACTCTTCTGGCTGATGCTCAGCACCCTGATGATTCCGATCCACGTGACGATCGTGCCGCTCTTTATCGTCACCAACCGGCTCGGCCTGATCGACACGCTGCTGGCGGTGATCCTCCCCGGCACGGCCAACGCCTTCGGGATCTTCCTGATGCGCCAGTATATCCAGACGCTGCCCACCGAGCTGGAGGAGGCGGCGCGCATGGACGGCGCGGGCGAGTTCCAGGTGTTCTGGAATGTGATCCTGCCGCTCTGCCGCCCCGCCCTTGCCGCCCTGGCGATCTTCACCTTTGTGCGCCACTGGAACGATTTCCTCTGGCCGCTGATCGCCCTCACCCGCCCGCGCAACTACACGCTGACGGTGGGTGTGGCCAACCTGCAAGGCGAGTTCGCCACCGATTACGGCGTGATCTTCGCGGGCGCTGCCCTGGCCGCCCTGCCAATGATCGCTTTCTTCTTCGCGTTCCAGAAGCAGTTCCTGGAGGGTGTGCGCATGGGTGCGGTGAAGGGATAGTGGGAGACGGGAAGACAGGGAGACAGGGAGACAAGGAGACAGGGAGACAGCCTCTTCATGCCGTCAGGCGCTCCTGTCTCCCCCGCTCCTTGTCTACTAGCAAGCGGGGCGAGCGAGATGCACCAGACAGGCTTTGGACTGATCGGGGCGGGGCTGTTTGGCGAGCGGCACGCCCAGGCGTATGGCCGCCATCACGCGGTGGAGTTTGTGGCCGTGTGCGACCTGAACCTGGAGCGGGCGCACGAGATCGCTGGGCGTTACGGGGCGGGCTACGCCACCGCCGACTACCGCGAGCTCCTGGCCGACCCGCGCATCCGCGCGCTCTCTGTGGCGCTGCCGGACCATCTGCACCGCGAGGTGGCCGTGGCCGCAGCTGCGGCAGGCAAAGATCTGCTGGTTGAGAAGCCGCTGGCGACCACGGTGGAGGACGCCGAGGCGATTGTGGCCGCAGCCGAGACGGCCGGGGTGCGCCTGATGGTCGACTTCCATAATCGCGTCAACCCGCCCATGGTCGCCGCGCGCGAGGCGATCCGGCGCGGCGAGATCGGGCGGCCCAGCTATGTGTACGCGCGCCTCAGCAACACCACCCAGGTGCCACTGGAGATGCTACGCTGGGCCGGAAAATCCTCGGCGCTCTGGTTTCTTGCCAGCCACATGGTCGATGTGGTGCGCTGGATGCTGGACGACGAGCCGACCCGCGTGTACGCTGTGCGCCGCGACGGCGTGCTGCGCGAGCTTGGCGTAGACACGGCCGACTTCCACGTGGCCACGCTGGAGTTTCGCGGCGGCGCTGTGGCCGTCTTCGAGCACGCCTGGATCTTGCCGCGCAGCCACGCCACCGTGAAGGATCTGAAGCTGGAGATCCTGGGCAGCAAGGGGTCGATCAACATCGACGGCTCGCACAACCGCACCCTGGAGCTCTACAGCGCGGAGCGGGCGGCCTTCCCCGACCTGCTGGCACCGCCCACGGGCACGCACCTTACCGGCTTTGTGCTCGATAGCATCAGCTACTTCGTGGATGCTGTCACCCAGGGCGCGCCGCTGCTCGCCACCGGCGCCGACGGCCTGGCGGTCACAAAGATCCTCTGCGCGATCGAGGCGTCGGCCGCCAGCGGCATGCCGGTGGAGCTGTAGAAGACACGGAGACACGGAGACAAGGAGACAAGGAGACAAGGAGACATGCCTTTGCCACCGATAGGCGCTCCCGGTCTCCTTGTCTCCCCAGCGAGCGGTTCTCCCTGTCTCCCGGCCTCCCGGTCTCCCAAGCAAGCGGAGCGAGCGATGCTAATTGTTGGCCTGATGTCCGGGACCTCGCTGGACGCGATCGACGCGGCCCTGGTGGAGCTGACGCCCACGGGCGAGCCGGGCACGCTGCGCATGGCAGTGCGCGCCTTCACGATGGCGCCCTTCGAGACGGCGCTGCGCGAGCGGGTGCGCGGCCTGCTGCCGCCAGCCCAGGGCAGCACAGCTGAGGTCTGCGCCGTGGGCGCCCTGCTCGGCGGGGCCTTCGCCGACGCGGCCCTGCGCGTGATCGCGGACGCCGGGCTGCGGCCCGAGCAGGTCGATCTGGTGGCCTCGCACGGGCAGACAGTCTGGCACGAGGTGCGGCCCGGCGCCGTGCGCTCCACGCTTCAGATCGGCGCGCCCGCCGTGATCGCGGCGCGCACAGGCCGCAGCGTGGCCGCCGACTTTCGGCCCGCCGATATAGCCTTTGGCGGCCAGGGCGCCCCGCTGGTGCCCTACCTCGACGCGCTACTCTTTGCCCACCCGCGCCTGCGCCGCGCCGTGCAAAACATCGGCGGGATCGGCAACGTCACCTACCTGGCGCCCGGCCGCCCGCCCGTGGCCTTCGACACCGGCCCCGGCAACGTGCTGATCGACGAGGCGGTGCGCTATCTGACTGGCGGCGCCCGCGCCTTCGACGAGGACGGGCGCATGGCCGCCGCAGGGCGCGTGGACGAAGAGCTGCTGGCCGAGTGGCTGGCCCACCCATACTTCGCGCTGCCCGCGCCGCGCTCCACCGGGCGCGAGCTGTTCGGGCCGGCCGAGGCGCGCGCCGCTGTGGCGCAGGCCAGCGCCGCCGGGCTGCGGCCCGAGGACGCCGTGGCGACGCTTACCGCCCTTACGGCCTACAGCATCGCCGAGAGCTACGGGCGCGCCTGCGGCCCGGTAGACGAGCTGATCCTCAGCGGCGGCGGGGCGCGCAACCCGGCCCTGCGCTCGATGCTCGCAGGCGCGCTGGGCGGCGTGCCGGTGCGCCTCGCCGACGAGCTGGGCCTCGACGCCGACGCCAAAGAGGCCGTGGCCTTCGCCGTGCTGGGCTACAGCACGCTCCACGGCTGGCCGAACAACATCCCCAGCGCCACGGGCGCCAGCGGCCCCGCCGTGCTGGGCAGCCTGACGCCCGGCGCCAACTATCGCGCCCTGGTTGCCGCCGTGGCCGCCGCGCCGACCGCGCCGCCACAGCGGATTCTGCTTGAGGGAGAGCTGGCGTGAGTGAGCCGTATACGCCTCTGACCGAGGCGAACAACCCAGCTAGCCAGGCGATCGACAGCCTGAGCGCGCGTGAGATCGTGGCCCTGATCAACGCCGAGGATCTGCGCGTGGCGCCCGCCGTGGGCGCCGTGGGCGACGCGATCGCCGCCGTGGCCGAGCGCACAGCCGCCGGCATCCGGCGCGGCGGCCGGCTGATCTACGTGGGCGCCGGCACCTCCGGTCGCCTGGGTGTGCTGGACGCCGCCGAGTGCCCGCCCACCTACAGCACCCCGCCCGAGCAGGTGATCGGGCTGATCGCGGGCGGCGCCGTGGCGCTCACCCGCGCTGTGGAGGCCGTGGAGGACGACCCCGAGCATGGCCGCCGCGAGATCGCCGCTCTCGGCGTTGGCCCACACGATGTGGTGGTGGGCCTGGCCGCCAGCGGGCGCACGCCCTACGTGCTCGGCGCCGTTGCCGAGGCGCGCCGCCGTGGCGCCCACACCGCCGCCGTCACCTGTAGCCACCCCTCGCCGCTCTCCGCCGCCGTGGACACCGTGATCGCGCCGCTGGTTGGCCCCGAGGTGGTGGCCGGCTCCACGCGCATGAAGGCCGGCACGGCCCAGAAGCTGGTGCTCAACAGTATCAGCACCACCGTGATGGTGCTGCTCGGCAAAACCTACGGCAACCTGATGGTGGAGGTGCAGCCGCTTAACGCCAAGCTGCGCCGCCGCACGCTCCAGATCGTGACCGCTGTGACTGGCCTTGGCGAGGAGCAGGCCCGCGCCGCACTGGCCGCCGCCGACAACGACCTGAAGACGGCCCTCGTGATGACGCTGGCCGGCGTTGGCGCCGACGAGGCCCGCAAACGCCTGGGCGCCGCCGAGGGCCACGTGCGGGCTGCGCTGGGGCGGGCGTAAGCTCAGCTACAAAAGAACCACGTATGTCCACTCTGATCCTCGGCATCGACGGCGGCGGCTCGAAGACGCGCGCTCTGGTGGCCGACCTTGAGCTCGCGGCCCTTGGCAGCGCCACGCTCGGCTCAAGCAACCTCCAGGTTGTGGGGTTCGAGGCGGCAATGGCGGCGCTTGCGGCTGCCGCCGCCGAGGCGCTGGCGCAGGCCGGCGGCGGCGCGCCCGCCGCCGTCTGCCTCGGTCTGGCCGGAGTGGGCCGCCCCTACGAGCAGGAGCGCGTGCTGGCGTGGGCCAGGCGCCGCTGGGCAACAGCCATGTGCCACGTGGTCACCGACATCGAGCCGGTGCTGGCGGCGGGCACCCCCGCCGGATGGGGCGTCGCCCTGATCGCCGGCACGGGCTCGGCCTGCCTTGGGCGCGCCCCCGACGGCCGCGCCGTGAAGGTGGGCGGCTGGGGCTACCTGCTCGGCGACGAGGGCAGCGGCTACGCGCTCGCCGCGCGCGCCCTGCGGCTCGCCACCCAAACAGCCGACGGTCGCGCCGACGCCCCGGCCCTGCTCCAGGCCACCCTCGACCACTGGGGCCTCGATGCCCCCGACGCCCTGGTGCGCCACGTCTACGGCGGCCTGGCGCCCGCCGCGCTCGCCACGCTCGCTCGCCCCGTGGTCGCGCTTGCCGAGGCGGGCGAGCGCCACGCCTGCGCGCTGCTCGACGAGTCGGCGGCGCAGCTGGCCCTGATGGCGGCCACCGCCGCGCGCCGGCTCGCCCTAGACGCGCCGCCGCTCGCCCTGGCCGGCGGGCTGCTTGGCTCAAGCCCGCGCCTGCGCCACGCCGTTGCCACGCAGCTCGGCGCCGCCTGGGGCACCGTGCGCTACGTCGCAGATCCCGCCCAGGGAACGCTGGTGCTCGCCCGCCGCCAGCTGGCAAGCTGAGGAGGACTGATGCAGCCTTTATGAACCGGGCTTTTTTGTCCGCAGATGACGCGGATTTCCGGCCCATTTCTGGCCCCGAGGGCGTGCAAGTCGCGTCGGCTCGGCTCTGTGCTGCCCTATCCCTGTCCCCTGTTCCCTGTTCCCTGTCCCCTGTCCCCTTGTCTAAGGAGCTAAACAATGCCGCTCACCTTCACCAATGCCCGCCTGGTCGATGCCACTGGCGAAGCGGCGGGCGCCCTGCGCGTGGAGGGCGGACGCATCGTTGCGCTTGGCCCCAATCTGCCAGGTGATCCGCCTGCCCTCGATCTAGCGGGCGCGCTGATCACACCGGGCTTCGTGGATGTCCACACCCACGGCGGCGGCGGCTTTAGCCTGCACACCACCGACCCCGACGAGATCCGCGCCTACGCCGCCTGGGTCGCCAGCACGGGCATCACCGCCTTCCTCGCTGGCATCGTGGGCGTGCCCAATGCGCTGCCCGAGGCGCAGATCAGCGCCGCCGTGAGCGCTTCCCGCGCTCCTGGCCCTGGCCCCGAGCTGCTCGGCATCCACCTGGAAGGGCCATACATCAGCTACGCCCGCCGTGGCGCCCACAGCCCCAGCTGGCTGCGCACGCCCGACCCGGTCGAGACGGAGCGACTGCTGGAGCTGGCCGACGGGCGTCTGCGCATCGTCACGGTGGCGCCGGAGCTGCCGGGCGCCCACGCGCTGATCCAGCGGCTCGACGCTGCGGGCGTGACGGTGAGCATCGGCCACACCGACTGCACCTACGAGCAGGCGCGCGC
>JAYUYB010000550.1:0-8635 GCA_043752655.1 Chloroflexota bacterium | reverse complement strand
CTACACGTCGATGTTGGTCACCTCGGCGGCGTGGGTCTGGATGAAGCGGCGCCGCGGCGGCACCAGGTCGCCCATAAGCATGGTGAAGGTCTCATCGGCCTGCTGGGCGTCCTCGATGTTCACCTGAAGGATCACACGGTTGGCCGGGTTGAGCGTGGTCTCCCACAGCTGCTCGGCGTTCATCTCGCCCAGGCCCTTGTAGCGCTGGATGTCCACCTTGGTGCCCTGGGCCAGCTTGCCGATGTAGCTGTCGCGCTCGCCATCGGAGTAGGTGTAGACCTGCTCCTTGCCGTGCTTGAGCCGGTAGAGCGGCGGCTGGGCGATGTAGAGGTGCCCGGCGGCGATCAGCTGCCGCATATGGCGGAAGAAGAAGGTGAGCAGCAGCGTGCGAATGTGGCTGCCGTCCACATCGGCGTCGGCCATCAGGATAATGCGATGGTAGCGCAGCTTCTCGGGCGTGAACTGCTCGCCGATCGCGGTGCCGATCGCCGTGATCAGCGCCCGCACCTCGGCGTTGGAGAGCATCTTGTCGAGGCGGCTCTTCTCCACATTCAGGATCTTGCCGCGCAGCGGCAGGATCGCCTGGAAGCGCCGGTCGCGGCCCTGCTTGGCCGTGCCGCCTGCCGAGTCGCCCTCAACGATGTACAGCTCGCAGCGGGCCGGGTTAGTATCGGAGCAGTCGGCGAGCTTACCGGGCAGCGCGAAGCCCTCCATCGCGCTCTTGCGCGCCGTCTCCTTCACCTTTTGCACGGCGAGGCGCGTGCGTGCGGCGGAGATCGTCTTCTCGATGATCCGACGCGCCTCGCTGGGGTTCTCCTCCAGCCAGGCGCCGAACGCATCGCCGAGCACGGTGCCCACAGCGCCGGCGGCCTCCGGGCTCACCAGCTTCTCCTTCGTCTGCGAGCTAAACAGCGGGTCCTTCAGCTTCACGCTCACCACGGCGGTAAGCCCCTCGCGCACATCGTCGCCGGTGAGGTTGACCTCATTCTCCTTGAGAATGTTCTTGGCGCGCGCGTAGGTGTTGATGATGCGTGTGAGCGCGGTGCGGAAGCCCGAGAGGTGGGCGCCGCCATCGGTGTTGTTGATATTGTTGGCAAAGGCGTAGACCGAGTCGGTGTCGTAGGTGTCGGTGTACTGCATGGCCACCTCGACGGCCACATCGTTCACGCTGCGCTCGGTGTAGAAGGGCTGCTTGTGCAGCGTGGTCTTGTCTTTGTTCAGGTGGCGCACGTAGGAGACGATGCCGCCCTCGAAGTAAAAGTTAACCTCCTGGCCGTCGCGCTCGTCGCAGAACTTGAAGTGTAGGCCCTTAGTGAGATAGGCCATCTCGCGCAGGCGCTGGGCCAGCGCCTTAAAGTTATAGTCAATGCCCTCTTTGAAGATCATCGTATCGGGCATAAAGTGGATGGCGGTGCCGGTGCCCTCGGCGGGGCCAATCGCCTTCACCTGGGCCTTGGGCTTGCCGATGCGGTACTCCTGCAGCCAGAGCTTGCCGTGGCGCCGCACCTCGGCCCGCATCCACTCGGAGAGCGCATTCACCACCGAGAGGCCCACGCCGTGCAGGCCCGACGACACCTTGTAGCCGCCGTCGCCGAACTTACCGCCGGCGTGCAGCTCGGTGGCGGCCAGCTGCAAGGCCGAGACCTTATGCTTCGGGTGGATGTCCACCGGGATACCGCGGCCATCGTCGCTCACGCGCACCGAGCCGTCCTTGTAGATGACGATCTCGATATGGGTGGCATAGCCAGCCAGGGCTTCGTCAACAGAGTTATCAACGACCTCTTTGATCATATGGTGCAGGCCATTGATGTCGGTGGGGCCAATATACATACCGGGGCGCTTGCGCACGGCATCTAGGCCCTCTAGCACCGTGATCTGGCTGGCATCGTAGCTCTGAGGGGGCTCAGTGCTCATAAACTCCTCGGTGGTCACAATCTCGTCGTCATTCATTTGATCGCTCGTCCTTTAATGTTGGCGTGCGCTTAACCCGGCCCTTCGGGTGAGTCGCTCGCGGTAAAACTCAAGCCGTGCGGCAGCGAGGCCGCTGCCCACATAGGCGCTGCCCAGGATGGCCAGGGCCAAACCGGGCGGGCTTGCAGCGAGCTGGCGCCAGAGCACGCCAAGGCCGCTGATGATCACGAAGCTTAGGAGCAGCAGGCCCAGGGTTCCCCCCAGATCCCGCCGCACAAGCTGCACGCTGTTGTAGATCGCGCGCAGCGGCCCTGTGTGGCTCAGGCTGATCGCCTCTGGCGCGAAGCCGGTGTAGACATAGGCCCAGAACAGCGCCACATACCAGATCAGCAGTACGAGCAGCGTGGCCCCCGGCAACATGGCGATCACGATCGCGGAGATCGCCAGAAACGGCAGCGCTAGGATCAGCCCGATCCCCGCCAGGGTGAGCAGGTAGAGGCAGATGTCGGCGGCCACGTGCAGTGTGCGCGCCAGGCTGGCCCGCAGATTACCCGGCTCGCCGCGCACGGCCTCGCCCAGCACTGTCAGGAAGAGGCTGCTGAGCAGCAGTGCAAGCAGATTAATGAGCGCCGCCGCCACCAGCACGGCCACCGGCCCGCCCAGGCCGATGCCCTCCCCCCGTGGGGCGCCCAGCGTGGGCGTGAGCACCGGCACAAAGTTTAGCCACGCCAGAGCTACGCGCACGTCGCTTGAGAGCACGCTCTCTGCCAGCTGCGCACGCGCCTGGTCGTCGCCCCCGAGGCTGCGGGCCGCGTCCGCCAGGGCCAGCTGCAGCTCGGCTGCCACCGGGCTTAGGGCTACGGGTGCGCTAAGCCAGAGGTACGCGCTGATGCCTGCCGGGATGGCAAGCACGAAGGGCCGCCGGTGCAGCGCACGATACCCCGCACTCAGCGTGTCGATCAGACTCACGTTCTGGGGCTTCGCAATGCTCAACGGGGCCTCCTCATAGCCCCTGTATTATACCACATCCGGCCCTTAATTGCCAGAAAAATACGCACGTCCGTACTGTTTTTTACGTAATCTGCACTCGCTAACATCACCCTAGTTTTCGCAGCGCGTCGGACTCTGCGCCTGGGCATACACGCGCTCGAACTCCTCCAGGTAAGCCTGCGCGATGCCGGGGTGGTCGATGATTATCAGGTTCTCGTCGTTCACATCCTCAGCGCGTCCGGTGAAGTTGTACGAGCCAGTGATCACCACACGCTCATCGATAATAATCACCTTGTGATGCATGGTGTAGCAGTTGCCATCCTCCAGCACATCTACCCCACGCCTGCTGAGCCGCGCGAACTCCGAGCCAGTGCCGCCCGCGTTGCGCGTCTCGAACACCGTGCGCACCGGCACGCCCGCGTCGTGGCGCTCGATCAGCGCGTCAGCCACAGCGTCGTCGGTAAATGAGAAGGAGAGCACATCCACGCTCACGCGTGCCCGGTCGATCCAGTCCACAATACGCGAGCTGATCCGCTCGGTGGGCGAGAAATAGTTCTCCACGGTGGCCCCGTCTAGGCGCACCAGCGGATAGGGCGTGCGTCCCGTCTTGTCGTTGCCAAACTCGCCCGCCGCCATGCGCTCAAACTCCGCCGCGTAGTTCTCCACCAGCGGCGGCACCGTGATGCGCAGCAGATTATTGTTGTTGCGATAGGTATCGTTGATCGTGGCGTTCCACGAGCCGGTCCAGAGCACCCGGTCGTCGATCACCACGAACTTGCTGTGCATAAAGCCATCGCTCTCCTCCCAGCTCACAGGGATGCCCGCCTCCTCCACGACCCCGGCCCACTTCGCCATCACCGGATTCTCAAGGTTGCCGCGGTCGAGTGCGAGGCGCACCTCCACCCCGCGCTCCTGGGCGCGCACCAGGGCGTCGGCCACGCTCACGAGGTTATACTCGAAGCTTGCGAGCTCGATCCGCTCCGTGGCCGCTTCGATATCGGCGAGCAGCGCGCGCTCAGGCGCCGGCGGGATGCGGTCGCGCGGGAGGTCGGGGTAGATCAGCTCAGGCGTGGTGAAGAAGACCTCGATCGTGCCCTCGGCCAGATCGGCAGAGGTGGCGGGGCCGGGCGTGGGGCCAAGCACCACCACCGGGTCGATCCCAGCGCGCCGCAGCAGTGCGCCAATGTCAATGGCGCCTGTGCTGATCAGGTAGCCCACCGTGATCAGCGCGGCGAGGACTAGCAGGCCAAGCCAGTTTATGCCGCCAGAGCGGCGCTTGCGCTCACGGGGTGCGGTGGACGACGTGCGGCGTTTCGCCATGGTGCCAGCTCTTTACAGAACAGAAGTACGCACCAGTATCCTACACCGGGCGGCGAACCAGCGCAATGGGCGCGTGCATCGCCGGACAACGCATTCCCGCCGTCTGGACCACGAAGGGCGCGAACCGTCTGGATCACGAAAGCCGCGAAGCTTTGACTTCGCGGCTTTTGCTACGCTTCGCGGTCCAGACGGTTCGCTACGCTTCTCCCCTACAGCCGCGAGCGCGGGTCCAGCGCGTCGCGCAGGCCGTCGCCCAGGAAGTTGATGCTCAGTACTACCAGAAAGATTAGGGCTCCGGGGATCAGGGCAAGGTGCGGGGCGAGCTGTAGGTACTGGTAGCCGTCGGTGACGAGCCGACCCCAGGTGGGCGTGTCGGGCGGGAAGCCCACACCGAGGAATGAGAGCGTCGACTCAGTGATGATCGCGGTGCCGACGCCCAGGGTGGCGGCCACGATGATCGGGCTCAGCGCGTTGGGCAGGATGTGGCGGAACATGATCCCTGCGCGGCTGACGCCGAGGGCCGTGGCGGCCTCCACGAACTCCTTCTCCTTGAGCGAGAGGAAAGCCGCGCGCACGACGCGCGCCGTGGACATCCAGCTCAAGACACCGATCATCGTCACCACGATCACGAAGATGCCCGTCTCCGGGCCCAGAGCTTTCGTCACCGGCTCACGGAACAGGTAGACCGTGAGCAGCAGCAGGGGCAGCACCGGCAAGGAGAGGAACAGGTCCACGATACGCATCAGGGCCTGGTCGAGCGTGCCGCCGAAGAAGCCGGCGAGCGCGCCGATCAGCGTGCCGAGGCCCACCGAGATCAGCATAGCGGTGAGACCCACAGCCAGCGAGATGCGCCCGCCCCAGAGGCAGCGCGCCAGCAGATCGCGACCGAGGTCGTCGGCGCCGAAGGGGTGGTCGGCGGTGGGACCGGAGAGCGAGGCGATGAAGTCCAGGTGATCGACCACGCCGCGGAAGTTCTGGTCCTGGGGCAGCAGCGGGAAGCCAGACGCCTCGGCCCTGGCGACGCGGTAGGGCACGTAGAACAGCGGCCCGATCAGCACGCCGAGCGAGATCAGCAGGATGATCACGGCGCCGAGCATGGCCAGCTTGTGCTTGCGAAAGCGGCGCCAGACATCGCCCCACAGCGTGCGCGGCTTGGTGTTGAGCCCGGAGGCCACCTGTTGCAGCTTGATGGCGCTCTCGGCGGGGGGGGCCGTGCGCAGGACTTCATTCGCCTCGGACATATCCACCTCGCTCAGCTAAACCGCACGCGCGGGTCCAACATGCCGTAGAGCAGATCGGCGACGAGATTGAAGAACACGGTCAGGATGGCGAAGATAAAAGTGATCGCCATCACCACCGGCGTGTCGTTGGAGTTGATCGAGGTGATTAGCAGCGAACCGATGCCATTGACCCGAAACAGGTTTTCGGTGATGATCGCGCCGCCGAAGATCGTGGGGATGCCGAGCGCGATCAGTGTCACCACCGGAATCATGCTGTTGCGCAGCACATGGCGCGTCACCACTAGATGCTCGGCCAGCCCCTTGGCCCGCGCGGTTCGCACGTAGTCCTGCGGCAGATTGTCGAGCATCGATGAGCGCATGAAGCGCGTCAGCTCGGCGGACTGTTGCACGGCCAGCACGGCCACCGGGAGCGCGAGCTGGAGCACCATCTTCCGCAAGGTCTCCAGGTTTGTCACCTTCAGCGTGGAGTCGAAGATGAAGGGGAACCAGCCGAGATTGATCGAGAAGATCAGGATGAAGATTGTTCCGGTAAAGAATGCGGGCACCGAGAAGCCCACAAAGGCCAGCGAGGTGGCGATGTTGTCGAAGATCGAGTACTGCTTCACGGACGAGATGATCCCTACCGGGACGGCGATCAGCAGGCCGATCAGGTAGGCTATACCGGCCACCTGTAGGGTCTGGGGGAGGCGCTGCCCAATCAGCTGGGTCACCGGCAGGCGCGAGGCGAAGGAGAAGCCCCAGTCGCCGCTGGCGAGCGCAGTGAGCCACTTGAAGTACTGCACATACACCGGCTGGTCGAGGCCGAACGAGCGGCGGATATTCTCGCGCACCTCGGGCGGCACGTTGGGGTTTGCGGCGAACTCCGAGAGCGGGTCGCCGGGGGCCAGGGCGAGGATAAAGAAAATCACCGCGCTGATCACCAGCAGCGTGGGGATGGCAACCAGGCTGCGCCGAAGCATGTACTGGCCCATGGGCGGTTCTCCAGAGTGGGGGCAGGTATGGGGACGGGGCGCGGACTCGGTTCCGCGCCCCGCCGTTGGCCATTAGGCTACCGCGACCAGGTCGCCAGGTTCCACAGCTCCGAGTCGAAGGGGCTCGGCGCAGGGCCGTTGAGGGTCTTAGACTTGCCCTCGGGCGTGAAGCGGTTGATCAGCGGGATGATCGCGTTGTCGGCGATCAGGATGTCGTTGAGTTCGATGATCAGCGCGGCGCGCGCTTCCGTCTCGGTCGCCGCCGTCAACTCGGCGAACTTGGCGTCGTACTCCTCGTTGCAGTAATCGCCGTTGTTGTCGCCGCTCCAGCCGTCCGCACTGGTGGAGGCCTCTTTGCAGAGCCAGCCGCCGAAGTAGGTGGTCGGGTCGGGGTTCTCGTTCGAGTTGGTGAACATCTGGATGTCGGCGTAGAACTTGCTGTTCGTGTCGTCGTTGCCCGCGTCGCCGCTGAAGAAGACGCCGGCGTCGATCGCCTTCAGGTTGGCCTGGATCCCGATCTCAGCCAGGTTGGCCTTGATGATCGCCTGCGCGCCCTGGCGCACCGGGTTGATCGTGGTCTGGTAGGAGTAGACCAGCTGCACGCCGTCCTTCTCGCGCACTGTGCTGCCCTCGGGCAGCACCCAGCCGGCATCATCGAGCAGCTTCTTGGCAGCCTCCACGTCGCGCGTGACGGTGTTGTTCGGCGAGGCCAGGTTTTCGGGCGACGCCAGCGCGTTGAAGAATGGCTCGCCGGTGACGCCGTAGATCTGAGTGGCGATGGCGTCGCGGTCGATGGCGAGGTTGATCGCCTGGCGCACGGCTGGGTCGACCAGGCTGGGGTGGGGCTGGCCAGGCTCGCCGCGCTGCTCGCCCAGGGCAATATCGGGGTTAGAGAAGTTGACCACGATCCGCTCGATGCCGGTCGAGGCGCTGGCCAGCAGGTCGCACTTGCCGCCCGCCTCGATCGTGTTCAGGATCGTCGCCTGCACCTGCAGGTTCCAGGCGTAGTCGTATTCGCCGGTCTCGCAGATGGCGCGGGCTGCGGAGACGGCGTCGCCGCCGCCCTTGATCTCGACCTCGTCGAAGAAGACGCTGTCGGCGTCGCGGTACTCGGGGTTCTTGGCGTAGAGCACCACATCGCCGGGCTTGAAGTCCGACACCATGAAGGCACCAGTGCCGATCGGGGCGCTGTTGGCCGCCTGGCAGGCCGCGTCGGTGGTGGCGCCGGCGCCAATGCAGTTCTCGAACTGGGCCTTCTGAATGATCAGGCCGCCGGTGGAGGTGAAGGCCACCAGGAAGTTGGCGTTCGGCTCCTTCCAGGTGATCTTGACCTCGGTCGGACTGACGGCCTCGACCGACTCGATCGAGTCGAAGTTGCTGGCGGTGGTGGAGGCCGTCTCGGGGTTCGAGGAGTACTGCCAGGTGAAGACCACATCGTCGGCGGTGAAGTCCGTGCCGTCCGACCACTTCACGCCCTCTTTGAGCGTCCAGGTGGTGGTCAGCAGGTCTTCGGAGACCCCGCCGTTCTCAACGCTGGGGATCTCGGCGGCCAGATAGGGGATCGCGGCTCCCGTGTCGTCGAAGTGGGCCAGGGGCTCCAGGATCACGGTGGCGCCGTCGAAGTCCTTCGTGCCCACCGCGATGTGCGGGTTGAGCTGAACGATCGCCTGCCACCAGAGCATCTTCAGGCGACCACCGGCCTCGGCGGCGGGGGCCGCGGTGGGAGCGGGGGCCGTTGTGGGAGCGGGGGCTGTTGTGGCAGCGGGGGCCGTTGTGGCAGCGGGGGCTGCGGTGGGGGCAGGGGCGGCCGGAGCGGTCGTCGCCTCGGCGACTGGGGCCGTCGTAGGTGCCTGGGGAGCCTGCGGTGCGCCGCCACACGCTGTGAGGATCATCGCGAGCGCTGCGAACGCCGGGAGCCACGACCAGAGCCGTTTGGGATTCAATTAGGACCTCCTGATAAACAACCGTAGAACCTGTATAGATGCGTGAGCGACAGCGAGGCCCGCACCTTGCTGTCGCTCGTCATCCCAGCGTTGCGAGCATAGCACCAAGCGCGGGCGCGTTGGCCCGCCGCATTGGCGCATGTGCAATGGTCTGCTGCAGTGTTGGCGCTCCTGGCCGTTCTGGTTGAACGAAACGCATACTGGCCGTGAAGCTAGTACGCCGACCGAGCATGTTTGCGTGATTCGTATAGGCTGGGCG
>JAYUYB010000549.1:0-3528 GCA_043752655.1 Chloroflexota bacterium | reverse complement strand
GGGAGTGCCGACGGTCGGGGTGGCCTCGGTAGGCAGGGGCGTACCGTCGAAAGCGGCGGCGTCGCCCGCAAGGTCGCCGAGGCGCTGAAGGAAGCGGCTGATGCGCTCGGTGCGCTGCTGCAGCTCCGCGAGCCGCCCCGCGTTATCGGTCTGCACCGTGGCCACCACGGCCATCAGCACCTGGCCCTCGCGCCCCTCGGCCTGGATCGTGGCTGCCAAAGCGATATTCTCCTCCAGCTCGGCGGAGAGGGCCACAGCGGTGCCGGCCTGGCCTGCCAGCGCGGCGGCCTGCTGCTCGTAGGCGGCCACCTGGCGCTCCAGCTCTTCGACGCGGCTCAGGGCGTCGTTGAGCGTGCCAGCCGACTCGGACTCACCGCTGCGCAGGCGGGCGGCCTCGGACTCGATCGTGGCCACCTGGGTCTGGAGGGCGGACAGATCGGTGCTGGCCTGGCGGATCTGGTTGGGCGTGGCCAAGGTGAAGCCGAAGAGGAAGTAGGCGACTGCGGCAGCGGCGGCCAGCGCCAGGGCCACACTAAGCGTCAGGGTGAGCGCCCAACCGATCAAGGAGAGTATCTGGCTGCCGCAGCCCCGCCGGGCGGGCGCGGACGGCGCCGATGGGAGGCGGTTGGTGGCAGACGACGGGGGCAATGTCGGCGGTGCCGGGGGCTGGGTCATGAATCATCGCTCCTGCTGGGCAGTTGGTACTGCGTGGATTGTAGCGCGTTCGTGAGGGGCGTCAAGTTGGGGGTGCCTGCGCGGTGGGCGGTTTTGCAGGCGGGGCCTCGCCCCTCTGCACCCCCCAAAGCCGATGGCCGCCACGTCCGAGGGCGCGTGTCGCGGCATGCCTGGCGCCGGGGTCGGGGAAGCTGGCTAGGCGCGAAACGATGCCGTCGGGCAGCCGCGCAGCCAGGCCCGAACCGGTCTGGACCACGAACGGCGCGAACCGTTTGGACCACGAACGACGCGAACCGTTTGGACCACGAACGACGCGAACGGGTGCGAAGGACGCGAACGCTGGTTCCTGCAACACATGCCCACGCTCGTCGGCCCCCTAACACCGGGGTGCGGGGCGGCAGCGCCCGCCCGCGATTCCTGCGCAAGGCGAGCCGGGAGTGGCGGGGGCGGCAGCGCTCCGCCCGCAATCCCCGGCACGCGAAAGGCCGCCCGCTTGACGCTGGCCCCACAGCGGGCTACAATCCAGCGGCATTCCCGACTGCGAGGCCACGATGAAAGTTCCCCTAAGCTGGCTCAGAGAGTTCGTCGCCACCGATTTATCTCCCGAGGCGCTTGCGCGTACGCTCACCTTCGGCGGCCTGGAGGTCGAGGCAATCCACTACGTCGGCCTCGAGGGCGCCGAGCTCCCCTGGGCGCCCGATAAGATTCTCACCTGCAATATCCTCCAGGTGCTGCCCCACCCCGACGCCGACCGCCTGGTGCTCGCCGAGGTGGATTACGGCGGCCCCCAGCCCCATACCGTCGTGACGGGCGCGCCAAACCTGTTCCCGTATCGCGGCAAAGGCCGCCTTACCCACCCGCTGAAGGGCGTGTTCGCCAAAGAGGGCGCCCGCCTCTACGACGGCCACGCCGAGGGTAAGGTGATCACGACGCTCAAGGCCCGCCCTGTGCGCGGCGTGATGAGCGACGCCATGCTCTGCTCCGAGAAGGAGCTCGGCCTTAGCGAGGAGCACGACGGCATCATTATTCTGGAGGACGACGCCCCCGTCGGCGTCCCTCTGCGCGATTTCATGGGCGAGGTGGTCTTCGAGCTCGCCATCACCCCGAACTACGCGCGCTGCCTCTCGATCGTCGGCGTCGCCCGCGAGCTCGCCGCCCTCACCGGCGCGCCCCTCACGCTCCCCGACCCGCAGCTGCGCGCCGATGGCCCTAGCATCGAGGGCCGCGCCGCCGTCACCATCGCCGAGCCCGAGCTCTGCCCGCGCTTCAGCCTTGGCCTCGCCGAGGGCGTGCGCGTCGGCCCCTCGCCCCAGTGGATGCAGCGCCGCCTCGCCAGCGCCGGCATGCGCCCCATCAGCAACGTGGTGGACATCTCCAACTACGTGATGCTCGAGTGGGGCCAGCCCACCCACGCCTTCGACGCCGAGCGCGTTCAGGATCAGCATTTGCTCGTGCGCCTCGCACACCCCGGCGAGCGCCTCATCACCCTGGACGGCAAAGAGCGCGAGCTCACCCCCGGCCTAGCAAGCGGCCTGGAGCGCACGCCGCTGCTGGTCTGCGACGCCACTGGCGCCCTGGCAGTGGCCGGCGTGATGGGCGGCGCGTCGTCCGAGGTGCGCGAAGAGACCACACGCGTGCTGCTAGAGGCCGCAATCTGGGAGCCTACCCAGATCCGCAAGACTGCCCGTGGTATGAAGCTGCCCAGCGAGGCCTCGCGCCGCTTCGAGCGCGGCGTGGATTACGCGCTGCCCCCGCTCGCCCTGCGCCGCTGCCTGGAGCTGATGCGCGAGCACGCTGGCGCCACCATCGCCCAGGGCTTTGTAGACGCCTATCCCCGCCCCTGGCAGCCCGTCACTCTGGAGCTCACCTCCAGCGAGGTGGCCCGCCTGCTCGGCATCCATGTACACGCCCACCAGATCGCGGCGCTGCTCGGCCGCCTCGGCTTTAGCTGCGAGGTGCGCGGCGGCGGCGGCGTGGGCGACTTCGCCCTGTTCGCCGAGGAGCCTGTGGTTACGGTGACGGTGCCCTCGTTCCGCCTGGACGTGCAGATCGTGGCCGATCTCTGCGAGGAGGTGGCCCGCGTCTACGGCTACGAGCAGATCCCCGAGACGCGCCTGGCGGACGAGCTGCCGCCCCCAGACAGCAACGCCGAGCTGCGGGAGGAGCAGCGGGTGCGCGCCATGATGGTGGGCTGCGGCCTGAGCGAGCTGATCACCCACTCGCTGCTCGACATGGCGCTGGTGGCCGCTGTGGCGCCATCCGAGGCCGTGCCCGAGCGCTACCTCAAGCTGAGTAACCCGAACACGCCGGAGAAGACCTACCTGCGCCGCTCGCTGCTGCCGAGCCTTGGCGCGGCCCTCACGCTGAACATGCGCGAGCGCGAGCGGGCCGCGATCTTCGAGCTTGGGCGGGTCTACCTCCAGCCCGAACGTCCCGGCGAGGGTGGGCGCTGGCTGCCCGACGAGCCGCGCCGCCTGGCGATCATGCTGGCTGGGCCGCGCGAGGAGGAGGGCTGGGCCGTCGGACAGCGTGAGGCGATGGACTTTTTTGATCTCAAGGGGATCGTGGAGCGCCTCGTCTCTCGCCTCGGGCTTGCCGCCAGGGTAAGCTACGCGCCGCTCACCGACGACGAGCGGTTCCACCCCGGCCGTGCCGCCGCCCTGCTGCTGGAGACGCCCAACGACGTGAGCGCGCCTGTCCAAAATGGCAAGGCCGCGCCGAAGCAAGGCAAAGTCGCCACGCTCAGCCGGCGCGTGGGCGTGCTGGGCGAGCTGCACCCGCAGGCGCGCGAGCGGCTGGAGCTGAGCGCGCCGCGTGTGGCGGCGGCCGAGCTGGATCTCGACGCGCTCTTCG
>JAYUYB010000548.1:0-8639 GCA_043752655.1 Chloroflexota bacterium | reverse complement strand
CTCCACGTGCGTCACCCCAAACATATCCTCACTGTCCACGGTTTCGGCTACAAATTCCTGGCCTGAGTGAGACAAGGAGACAGGGAGAATCGCTCGCTACGCTCGCTCGGGAGACAAGGAGACAAGGAGCGCCTGACGGCATGGAGGAGCTGTCACCTTGTCACCTTGTCACCTTGTCTTTGTCTCGCATCTTGCGCTATACTCCCCGTGAACTATTCAGCGCACATGTTAAGGAGTATAGGCGCATGCCAGAGGCCACCATCGGCGTGATCGGCGGCAGCGGGCTCTACGCGATGCAGGGGCTCGCCGAGGTGGAGGAGCTGCGGCTGGAGACGCCCTACGGCGCCCCGAGCGATGCCTTTGTGGTTGGGAGCCTGGATGGGCGGCGAGTGGCTTTTTTGCCTCGCCACGGGCGCGGCCACCGCCTGAACCCCAGCGAGGTGCCGAGCCGCGCCAACATCCACGGCTTCAAGCAGCTCGGCGTGCGCAGTCTGATCTCGGTGAGCGCCGTGGGCTCGCTGCGCGAGGCGTACGCGCCCGGCCATGTCGTGGTGCCCGACCAGCTCTATGACCGCACAAAGGGCGTGCGGCCCTTCACCTTCTTCGAGGGCGGGGTGGTGGCCCACGTGGGCTTCGACCGGCCCTTCTGCCCCGAGCTAAGCGCGCTGCTCTACGCGGCGGCGGGCGCGGCGGGGGCTACGGTGCATCAGGGCGGCACGCTTGTGGTGATGGAAGGCCCCGCCTTCTCCACCAGGGCGGAGAGCGAGGAGCATCGCCGCCGGGGCCACGCCCTGGTTGGCATGACGGCGCTGCCCGAGGCGAAGCTGGCCCGCGAGGCCGAGATCGCCTACGGCTGCCTGGCCATGGTGACGGACTACGATGTCTGGCACCCCGACCACGACGCCGTAAGGGTCGAGACCGTCATGAAGGTGCTCCACGCTAACGTGGCGCTCTCGCAGCGCATTGTGGCCGCGGCCGTAGCGCGCATCGGCGAGGATTTCACCAGCGCCGCCCACAGCGCCATGGCCATGGCCATCACCACCGACCGCGCCGCCATCCCGCAGGAGGCCAAGGAGCGGCTGCGCGTGATCGCGGGCAAGTATTTGTAGAGTGCTGAGTGCCGGGCAAAGTGCTGAGTGCTGAGTGCCGGGCAAAGTGCTGAGTGTCTTTGGGGAAAGGCATGCATTGCCGCCGACAGCACTCCGCACTCCTCACTGGCAAGGCATGCATTGCCACCGACAGGACTCAGCACTCAGGACTCAGCACTTGCTTAGGCGAGCGTCGCCTCCAGCGTCATCGCCTCCAGGCCGGGGGCGAGCAGCTTGGAGACCGGACAGCCGGCTTTTGCGTCGTCGGCGAACTTCTGGAAGGTGGCCTGGTCGATGCCTGGGACGGTGCCCTTGGTGACAAGGTGGATCTTTGAGATCTTCGGGGCGCCCTCGCCGCTGGCCACCAGGGTGACGGAAGCACTCGTCGCGATCGAGTCCGGCACGTGGCCGGCGCTGCTCAGGATGGCCGAGAGAAACATGCTGTAGCATGCGGCGTGAGCCGCGCCCAGCAGCTCCTCGGGGTTGCTGCCGCCCGCGTTCTCGAAGCGCGACACATACGTGATCGCGACATCGCTCAGGGCGCCGCTCTGCGTCGACGCCACCCCGGAACCGGCCTTGAGATCGCCACGCCATGTAGAGGTGGCGCTGCGCTGGAACTCGGCCATTGTTGGCACTCCTTATCGTTTTGCACGCGTGAAGCTTTGGTATTATAAACGAGGTTCGCCGCCCTGACTCAGCACTCGGCACTAACACGGCCTACGGAGCAGCTATGCAGTCCGAGATCCGGATCATTCCCGTTCGCGGTATCGGCGAGGTGCAGCCTGGCGCCGACCTTGCCGCGCTCATCCTCGACGCGCTGGCCCAGGCTGGCCAGGCCCTCGAGCCCGGCGATGCCCTTGTCGTTACGCAGAAGATCGTCTCCAAGGCCGAGGGGCGCCTGGTAGACCCCGCCGAGATCGAGCCGTCCGCCTTTGCGCACCAGCTGGCCGCCCAGGGCCGCAAGGACGCCCACTTCCAGGAGGTGGTGCTGCGCGAGAGCCGCCGCATCGTGAAGATGACGAACGGCGTGCTGATCACCGAGACCCACCACGGGCTGATCTGCGCCAACAGCGGCGTGGACGAGTCGAATGTCGCTGGCGGCCGCGTCGTCTGCCTGCTGCCCGAAGACTCCGACGCCAGCGCCGCCCGCCTACGCGCCGAGCTGCGGGAGCGCACCGGCGTGACGGCGGCGGTGATTATCTCGGACACCTTCGGGCGCCCCTGGCGCGACGGCCAGGTGAATGTGGCGATCGGCTGCGCCGGCATCGCGCCCCTCAGCGACTACGCCGGCGTCGATGACTCCTATGGCTACACCATGCATATCACCCTGATCGCTGTGGCCGACGAGCTCGCCAGCGCCGCCGAGCTGGTGATGGGCAAGATCGACCGCGTGCCCGTGGCGATTGTGCGCGGCTACGCCTACACCCCCAGCGAGGAGGCCACCGCCCGCAGCCTCATCCGCGACCCGCGCTTCGATCTGTTTCGCTAGCTCTAGACGGTGGACGGTCCGGCACCGTCCATCGTCCACCGTCAAGGGTCAGGCACCGTCCACCGACAGAGAATGGGCATCATGGAGTTTTTTGAGACGATACGCGGTCGCCGCAGCGTGCGCGCCTTCCGCCCCGAGCCCCTTACACGCGAGCAGATCGAGGCTGTGCTGGAGGCTGCGCGCTGGGCGCCCTCACCGCATGGCCGGCAGCCCTGGCGCTTTGTTGTGGTCGCCACGCCCGAGGGCCGGGCGCGCCTGGCTGCAGCCATGGGCGAAGAGTGGCGCCAGCAACTCGCCCTCGACGGCCAGGCGGCCACGCTGATCGAGGATCGCTTCCGCAAGTCGCACGCCCGCATCACCAGCGCCCCCGTGGTGATCGTGCCCTGCCTCTACTTGGAGGAGCTCGATGTCTACCCCGACGCCGAGCGCCAGGCCGCCGAGACGACGATGGCGGTGCAGAGTCTTGGCTGCGCCGTGCAGAACATGCTGCTCGCCGCCTACGCCCAGGGCTTCGATGGCGGCTGGATGTGCGCGCCGCTCTTCTGCCAGCCCGCTGTGCGCGCTGCCCTCGGCCTCGCCGATACGCTCCACCCACACGCCCTCATCCCGCTTGGCTACCCGGCGCGCGACCCCGTTCGCCGCCCGCATCGCCCCGTGGAGGAGCTGGTGGTGAGCTGGCAGTGACAGGTGCCGGGGGCTTGACAGAGCCGCAATCGTGTAGTACACTTGTTCGTATACGAATGTACGACACAGTCGGCGTATTGTGATAGCATGACATACGTGGTTAGCACAGGAGCACACACGATGGCTATCGAACGACACGCGGCGTTGGTCCAATACCCGAGCAGCGACGGGGAGCCAATGGCGGACAACACGCGGCAGTTCCAGTGGATCGTCACGATCCAGGGTGGCATCGACGCGCTCTTCAAGGATGATCCCGCCATCTTTGTGGCCGGCGATCTGCTCTGGTACCCCGTCGAGGGTCGGCCCGACATCAGGCGTGCCCCCGACGCGATGGTCGTCTTCGGTCGGCCAAAAGGGCATCGCCCTTCCTACATGCAATGGGCAGAGGGCAACATTGCGCCCCAGGTAGTCTTCGAGGTGCGCTCGCCAAAGAACAGCCACGCCGAGCTGGAGCGCAAGCGCCAGTTTTATGAGACCTACCGCGTTGAGGAGTACTACCTCTACGACCCCGACAACGGCGAGCTCATGGGCTGGCAGCGCGCTGGCAGTCGCCTAAGCGTGATCGAGCAGATCGAGGGCTGGGTGAGCCCGCGTCTCGGGGTGCGCTTTGGCCTGCACGACGGCGAGCTCCTGCTGAATTACCCCAACGGCGCGCCCTTCTTGAGCTACGTCGAGCTTGTGCGGCGGCGCGAGGCTGCCGAGCATGCACGAACGGCTGCCGAGCATGCGCGAACGGCTGAACACGAGCGCGCTGAGCGCATGGCCGCGCGCCTGCGCGAGCTGGGGATCAACCCGGATACGCTCTAGCACAAGGGATTAGATGATCGTCGTACTCGCTGGCGGCGTCGGCGCCGCACGCTTCCTCGAAGGGGTGGTGCAAGTTGTGCCGCCCGCCACCGTCACCGCCATCGTCAACACCGGCGATGATATTGTGCTCCACGGGCTTCAGATCTCGCCAGATCTCGATATTGTCACCGCGACGCTCGCCGACGTGATCGACCGCGAGCAGGGCTGGGGCATCGCCGGCGACACCGCCGAGTGCATGGGCTGGCTTGGCCGGCTCGGCGGCCCCACCTGGTTCAAGCTGGGCGACCGCGACCTGGCGCTGCATATCCGGCGCACGGCGCTGCTGCGCGAGGGCCGCACGCTCACCGAGGTTGCCGACGCCTTTCGCCTGGCGCTGGGCGTTGCCGTGCGCGTGCTGCCGATGAGCGACGACCCGGCGCCCACGCATATTCTCACGGACGCCGGCGAGCTGCACTTCGAGGAGTATTTTGTGCGCGAGCGCGCCCAGAGCGCGGTGCTCGGCGTGCGCATTCACGCCGCCGGTCTCGCCCGCCCTACGCAGGCTGTGCTCGACGCGATCCACAGCGCCGAGCTCGTGCTGATCGCCCCGAGCAACCCGGTCGTCAGCGTCGAGCCGATCCTGGCGCTGCCTGGCGTGCGCGAGGCGCTGCGCGCCACCGCCGCCCGTGTCGTGGCCGTGAGCCCAATCGTGGGCGGCGCCGCGATCAAAGGCCCCGCCGTGCCGCTGATGCGCGCCGTCGGCTACGAGCCTACCGCCCTCGGCGTGGCCCGCGTCTACGCCGATCTCATCGACGCCATGGTGATCGACGAGGTGGATGCGGAGCTAGCCCCCGCCATCGCGGCGCTCGGCCTGCGCGTCGCCGTCACCGACACGATTATGCGCGGCCCCGCCGAGAAGGCCAGCCTCGCCCGCGCGGCCCTCGCTGTCGGCGCCCCCTGATGCAGCTGCACGCCATTGTCCCTGTAAAAGCATTGGAGCGAGCCAAGGGCCGCCTCGTCGGCATGCTCTCGCCCGCCGAGCGGCGCCTGCTCGTGCTCGAAATGCTTGGGCGCGTGCTGCGGGTGCTGCGCCGCGCCCCGGTGGCTGTAGTGTGGGTTGTGAGCGCCGACGCCACGGTGCTTGCCTGTGCTGAGAGCTATGGCGCACGGCCGCTGCTGGAGCAAGCACAGGATCTGAATGGCGCGCTGGAGCAGGCCCGCCAGGCTGCCCGCGCCGCCGGCGCCGAGGCAGTGGTGGTGGTGCCCGCCGATGTGCCCCTGCTTGCCCCCAGCGACATTGCGGGGCTGGCCGCGCTGCTCACGGGCGGGGCCGCCGTGGCCCTGGCCCCCGACGCGGCAGGCCAGGGCACCAACGCCCTGGCCATGCGCGCCGCCGTCGAGCTGCCCTTCACCTTTGGCGTGGGCAGCGCCGCGCTGCATCTGCGCGCCGCCGCCGAGCGCGGCCTGCCCGCAAGGCTCTATCACTCCCCAACCCTCGCGCTGGATGTGGACGACGCCCCCAGCCTAGCCCGCTACCGTGCGCTCGTGGCCGAGCCGACTTGCGACGTTTGTGGGTAGCCTCCGCCCACAACGCCGGCGGCTGCCCTAACGCGCCAAGCCGCGGGCGGCGAGGTACGCGGCGCCGCGGCGGATATCAGCCGGGTTCCGCAGCTCGAGAAGCAGGCGCGGGCTGTGCGTGAGGCCGCCCAGTGCCTCGAAGAGCGCATACCAGTTCAAGCTGCCATCGCCGGGGGTCCAATGCCGGTCGAGCTGGCCGTCGCTGTCCTGGAGGTGGATATGGCCCAGCAGCGGGCCGGCCTCGCGCACCCACTGGTCGGGGGTCGGGCCGCCAATGCGGTGCGTGATCAGGGCATGGCCTGTATCCAGGCTCATGCACACAGACTCGGAGTTGAACGAGCGCACCACAGCCAGCAGCGGGGCCGGGTTGCTATCCTGAATATTCTCGATCACCAGGGTGCAGCGGGCCTGCTCAGCCAGGGGCACGATCGGCTCGAGGGTGGCGGCGATCAGCGCGATCTGCTCCTGCAAGCCGGCGCTCGGCGCGTGTGGCAGGAATGGGCTGCCGAAAAAAATGAACGGGCTGTGAATGACCATATGGCTCGCGCCTAGCTCGGCTGCCAGAGCGATGCCCTGGCGGAGCCGTTCTGTCACAACGGCGCGGATCTTCGGGTCGTAGGCGAGGAGGCTCAGGCTCATGAACGGCCCGTGGATGCCCAGGCGCCCGGTGTAGCCGTCGAGCTGGTCGCGGACATGGCGCACCAGTGGCTGCCAGTCGCTATCGAGCGTCTCCGACAAGACTGGGTCCTGGAGCTCAAGGTCGCGCTGCTCCGCAATCAGCCACTCGCGGTGCTCGGCTAGCAGGCGCGACGGCATAGCCGCGCCGACGACTGGAAGCTGATTCGCCATATGGTTGCTCCTTCTCTCGCGTGCTTGCTCACCGCGCAGGCCACATGCGGCAGGCGCTTCAGCCGTTAACCATAGCAATCGCACGTTAAAGAAGCCGGTATAGGCAGTTAAGACAAGGTTAACTCTCGGCGAAGCGAGTGGGGTAGGCGGGGCGTCGCGGCGGCCCTAGCCCGTCCCCTCCGCCTCAATGCGCTGCGCGGCGCTAGCGTCGAGCGCTGCGACGAGCGCCGTGAGCGCGCTATTCAGCGGGGTGGGCACGCCAAGGCGGGCGCCCTCGCGCACCACGGCACCGTTGATCGCGTCGATCTCGCTGGGCGCGCCGCGCAGCACGTCCTGGAGCATGGAGGCGCGATTAGCGCCCGTGGCGCGGGCCACGCCCTCCACGTGGGCCACCGGGTCGGCGTAGGGCAGCAGCACGCCGCGCGCGCGCGCAACCGCCACGGCCTCGTTCACGGCGGCGGCCAACAGCGCGCGCGTGGCGGGCAGCTCTGCGAGCGCGCCGTTGGGCACGCGCAGCAGCGCCGCGAGGGCGTTGATGCCCACGTTCACCACGAGCTTGCCCCAGAGCAGCGCCTCGACATCGTCGCTCACGCCAGTGGGCAGCCCGGCGGCGCTGAGCAGAGCTGCCAGCGCCTCGGCCTGGGCGCGATCCGGCGTGGCGCTCAGCGTGGTCGGCCCCATCCCCGCGTGGCGCACCCGCCCCGGTTCAAGCAGCGTGCCCCCGAGCGCAGTGACACCTTGCCCAACACGGCGATCGCCGAGCACGGCGGCGAGCGCCTCGCGGTTGCCCACGCCGTTCTGGAGTGTGTAGGCCACCGCGCCGGGCGCCAGCAGCGCGCGGCAGGCCTCGGCGGCCCAGGCTGTCTGACGCGCCTTCACGAGCACAATCGCCGCGTCGCACGCGCCGGCATCAACGGGGTCGCTCACAGCGCGGGCCGGGCGCGCCACGCTCACGCCCGCGTGCTCGCAGCTGATCCCGCCCGCGTTGATCGCGGCCACATGCTCGTCCCACGGATCGACCAGCACCACCTCGGCCACGGCGGCCAGGTAGAAGCCGACCACGCCGCCCATCGCGCCCGCCCCGACGATCGCTACGCGCATTGGCTTACTCCGCTCGCTGGGGAGACAAGGAGACAGGGAGACAGGGAGACAGGGAGACAAGGAGACAAGGAGACAAGGAGACCGCCTGTTGCGACCGAGAGGCGCTCCGTGTCTCCTTGTCTCCCGAGCGAGCGCAGCGAGCGGTTCTCCTTGTCTCCTTGTCTCCGCGTTCACCCCTCCAGCTCGCGCAGGATCGCCTCATCTACAGGGAAGCTATTCTCCGCGCCGGGGAAGCTGCCAGCGTGAATATCGGCGACGTAGCGGGTGATGCCATCGCGCATCAGGGCGCCCGCGTTCACGTACAGGCGGCCAAAGGGCAGGCCGAATCCGGGGAACAGCCCGAGCATCTCGTGGGTCACAAGCACCTGGCCATCCACGTCGGGGCCGGCGCCGATGCCAATCGTGGGCACGCGCAGCTTCCGCGTGATGATCGACGCCAGCGCGGCGGGCACCGCCTCCAGCAGCACGGCCCAGCAGCCGGCCTGCTCCATCGCCAAGGCGTCGTCGATCAGGCTGCGTGCGGCCTGGGCATCCTTGCCGCCAACCACCGTCATGCCGCCGAGGCTCGCGGCCGTCTGGGGCGTCAGGCCGATATGGCCAATCACCGCTATGCCAGCCTCCACGATGGCACGGGCGATCGGGGCCTGGCGCGCGGTGCCCTCTAGCTTCACGCAGTCCATGCCGGCCTCTTTGATGTGGCGGGCCGCGTTGCGCACGGCCTCCGCGAGGTCGCCGGCCTGATACGACATAAACGGCATATCGCCCACCAGTACGGCGCGGCGCGCGGTGCGGCCCACGGCCTTCGCGTGGTGGATCATCTCGTCCATCGTTACCGGGGCGGTGCCGGGGTAGCCCAGCATCACCATGCCGAGCGAGTCGCCCACGAGGATCACATCGACGCCGGCCTCGTCGACCAGGCGGGCAAGCGGCGCATCGTAGGCGGTGAGCATGCTAAATTTCTGCTGGCCCTTCCAGGACTGGAGCGCGGGAATCGTGAGCTTGGCGGTCGGCATTGACGGTTCCTTATTGTCTACAGATGACACAGATTTCCGGCCCATGCAAGG
>JAYUYB010000547.1:0-3530 GCA_043752655.1 Chloroflexota bacterium | reverse complement strand
CGCATGGACGTGCTGGCCGCCACGGCGAACTGGGAGATCACCCTTGACCGCGAGCAGGCCCGCATCGGCGCGGAGCTGCTGGCCCGCCCGCTGGACGCCCAGGGCGCCCGCTACGCAGAGGTGCTGCGCTACAGTGTGGCCGTGATCGAGGGCCAGGCCGGCGCCACCTTCGCCCGCCACGCCATCCGGGCCGCCTACGACGCCCTGCCCTGGCCCGAGCGCGAGGCCGCCGACCGGCGCTGCTTCCCCAACACGCCCTGGGCGCGCGAGCTCTCACAAAGCTTCGGCGACGCCCGCGCAGGCCGCCTGCACCTGCTGCGCCAGGTGGATCTCTTTGCCGCCTGCGACGACGCCGAGCTCCACAGCCTCGCCGAGGCGCTGGAGCCGCGCCGCGTAGCGCCAGGCCGCCTGCTGCTCGGTGCGGGTGAGCCGCCACCTGGCCTCTGGATCATCGAGGCGGGCGAGGTGGCGGCGCGCAGCGCGGGTGCGGTGGTGGACGAACTGCACCGGGGCGACTGCTTCGGCTCTACCGGCGCGGGCGCCAGCGACCCGCCCTCGCCCCACGCATACCGGGCCAGCGTGGAGAGCGAGCTGCTCTTTCTGAGTGCTGCCGAGCTGCGACGGCTGCTGGCGGGCGCCGCGCCCCACGCCGCCGAGGGGCCGGCGCTGGTGGCTCTGGTGCGCGCCCTGGAGCGGGCGAACTTCTTCCACGACCTGCCGCGTGAGACGCTGCGCGGCCTGGCACGCTCCGCCGAGCGCCTGAGTCTGCCGCCACGAACGCCGATCATCCGCCAGGGCCAGCCCAGCGGGCGGATCTACGTGCTGGTGAGCGGCGAGGCCGCCGTGGTGCGCCACGAGCCGCTGGGCCACGCAGCTTTGGACCACGAGCAGCACGCAACTTTAGACCACGAACGGCGCGAAAGCGGCGAACAGCGCGAAAAGGGGCGCAAGACGAGTAAGCTCAAGCTGGTGGCACGGCTCGGCCCCGACGAGCTGTTTGGCGAGCTGGAGCTGCTGAAGGGGACGCCGCCCCAGGCGAGCGTCGTGGCGCTTACGCCCGTGGAACTGGTGGCCGTGCCCCACGCCGCCGTGAAAGGCCTGCTGAGCGGTGGCGGCGCCGCCAGGGGCCTGGAGCGCCTGGGCACGGGCCGTCTACGCGACTTGCGCGGCTGATCTGCAATAGCCGATTAGCCGATAGGGCATTGCATCATGGCCATGTTCGCCCCGCGAATGGGCGTCTGATGTGCAATAGCCGCCTGCGGTTTCCGCTTCAGACTTCGTGGGCTTCGCGGTTCAAACCCGAGGGCTCTTGCCTCCGCAGCGTACTACGGCTGCACAAAAAGCTGGTAGCTGCCATCGCGGGCACCCTCGGCGCGCACGCGGTAGCGCACACGGCCCTCGGCGTCGGCGCGCACGCTACCGGAGCGCGTCACCTGGGTAGCGGGCCGAGCAGCCAGGGCGAAGGCCAGCGCGCCATCGGGCTGGAGCAGCGCCAGCTCAAGATCGCCCGCCTCCACCTCCACCACCGCGATCACCTGCACCTCCGCGCCGGGCGTGCCCACCTCCAGCACACGCTCCTCGTCGCCCTCGGCGCTCACAAACGTGGTGAGCACATTCCCGCCCCCCTCCAGCAGATCGATCGTCGTGGACTCCCCGCTGATCAACAAGCAGCCGGAGAGGGCGACAACAGCGCTGAATAGCAGACAAGCAAGCCCACCTTGGCGCCAGACGCCCGCGCGCTTCGCGTTTCGCGCCCTTCGTTGCCCTGCGCGCCCTTCGTGTTCCAGACGTTTACCCATACGACTCCGGCCTGTAATCCACCTTGTGCGTATCGGCCTCGGGCACGGCCTCCACGCGCAGGGGCCGACGCTGCACCACGCGCAGGCTGGTGCCGCACTTCACGTTCGCGCAGACCACCATGCCGCCCGTCATCACAAACGGCTGCAAGGCCAACTTCTGCCTGCAATTCGGGCATTTCAGAAACTCAATCGCCATAGAACACAGCTCCAGCTACGCTTAGGCCGTCCGGCTGCGGCGACCCTGTCCCCACTACCCTGTTCCCTGTTCCCTTGACTTACGCAAACAGCGCGTCCACGAACCCCTGGGCGTCGAACAGCGCCAGGTCGTCCATCTTCTCACCCGTGCCAAGGTAGCGGATGGGCCGCTCGATGTCCTGGGCGACCGCAAAGGCGATCCCGCCCTTCGAGGTACCGTCCATCTTGGTGACGGCCACATCGGTGACGCCCGCCGACTTCATGAAGGCCTTGGCCTGGAGCACGCCATTCTGGCCGGTGGTGGCGTCGATCACCAACAGCACCTCGTGGGGCGCGTCCGGCAGCTTGCGCGCAATGATGTTGCGGATCTTCTCCAGCTCCTGCATCAGGTTGAGCTTAGCCTGAAGCCGGCCGGCGGTGTCGATGATCAGCACCTCGGCGTCCTGCTCCAGCGCCGCGTCGATCGCCTTATAGACCACCGCAGCCGAGTCGGCGCCCTGCCCGAGGCTCACGCAGGGCACGCCTGCGCGCTCGGCCCATGTCTCCAGCTGCTCGGTGGCGGCGGCGCGGAAGGTGTCGCCTGCGGCCAGCAGCACGCGCTTGCCAAAGCGCTGCTTGTAACGATGGGCCAGCTTGGCGATGAGGGTTGTTTTGCCGGCGCCGTTCACGCCCACCACAAGGATCACATACGGCTTGGGCGTGCTGGCCGCAGGCGGCTTCACCTGATTCTGAAACACGCGCACCATCTCGGCCTTGAGCATGTCGCGGGCCTCGCGGGCGCGTTTGGTGCCGTAGCGGTTGGTGCGGTCGATCGTCCGGCTCACCAGATACTGCGTGGTCTCCAGGCCAACATCGCCCTGGATCAGCGCCTCCTCCAGCTCGTCCCAGAGCGCGTCGGTGATTGGCTCGTCGGTCTGGAACATGCGCGAGATCTGACCGAAGATACCCTGGCGGGACTTCTCCAGGCTCTGCGTTACCTGCTGCTCCTCAACCTTGGCCTCTTCCTCGCTGCGCGGCGCATCCTGGCCGCGCCCAAAAAGTCGTTTAAACACGTTATGTCAATCCTTTTCGGTGTTATGAAACCCTATCCCCATCCCAGGTCGTCTGGGCGCTTGCCAGCAGACTTCGGCGCGCCGCCCTCCTCGTCCTCGCCATCCTCGTCGCCCATTTCCTCGTCGAGCATCTGGTCGACCATCTCCTCCCAGTCCTCGCCGGCGTCCTCGCCCAGCTCCTTGCCGAGCCGCTTGGCCCAGCGGGCGATCGAGCGCGGGTCGCTCTCGTCGAGGCCAGCGAGCGTCGACGGGTCGGCGAGCGCCTCGACGCGATCCTCGTCGGACTTAAGCGTGGCGAAGCGGGAGACGGCGCGGCGCACCTCCACGTTGCCGCAGCGCGGGCAGACCAGGCCCTCTGGGTCGCTGAAGCCGCGCACGAGCCGCTGGAACTTACCGTTGCAATTGGGGCAAAGATACTCGTAAATAGGCATACGTCAGCTCACAATCTCCTCAATCAGGGGCGGCAGCGATACAGGCGCATCGC
>JAYUYB010000546.1:0-8649 GCA_043752655.1 Chloroflexota bacterium | reverse complement strand
TCTCGACCATTCTGGGCTTCACCGCCGCCCGACACGAGCTAGACGGCTGAGCAAGCGCTAGAATGTCGCGGTTAGCCCGCCGTCCACGACGATTGTGTGCCCAGTGATGTAGGTGCAGCGCGCGGAGGCGAGGAAGACGACCGCCTCCGCGATCTCCTCCGGCTGGGCCGGCCGGGCCAGCGGGATGCGCCGCCGCTCCACGTAGAACGCCTGAAAATCCGGCGTCTCGTGCTCGCTCACCCCGTCGACGATCGCCATCGGGGTCTCGACAAAGCCGGGGGCGACGCCGTTGACGAGGATGCCCTGGGGCGCGAGCTCGACGGCCAGGCAGCGGGTGAGCTGATCCAGCGCGCCTTTGGCGCTGTTGTAGTGCGACGACTGCGGCGCGCCGAGGAAGGCGTTCACCGAGGAGATGTTGACGATCCGCCCGCCCTCGCCGCGCCGCACCATCTCGCGCGCGGCGGCCTGCGCGCAGTGGAACGCGCCGTGGTAGATCACCTCGACCGCCCGCATCCACGCGCTGAACGGCGTGGTGAGAAAGTCGGCGGGGTAGAAGACGCCAGCGTTGTTCACCAGGATGTCGAGCCGCCCGAAGCGCTCCACGCTCGCCGCGACCATCCGCTCGGCATCCTGAGTGACATCAGCCTCCACGAAGCTCGCCCGCCCGCCGCCCGCCGAGATGGCGGCTGCGACCGCCGCGCCCGCCGAGCGCTGTAGGTCGGCGATCATCACCGCCGCGCCCTCCCGCGCCAGCGCCACTGCCGTGGCCCGGCCGATCCCGCTGGCGCTGCCGGTGACGAGGGCCACCTTGCCTGTACACGCTCCGCTCACGCAACCTCCCCATCGGCGCTGATGCGCGTCACCTGCTGTACGCCACGGTAGAGCACCGCCACCACCTCGGTCGCCAACGTCTCGCCCGCCGCAAGCCTGCTGGCCGTCCCCTTGGCGATCGCCTGCTCAAGCCGGTAGGGGTAGCCGGTGCAAGGCTCGAGGATGGCGGTATACAGCCCGCGCCAGCCGCCGTACGCCCCAAAGACCCACACCGAGCGGAAGACGGCCGGGTCGAAGCGTAGCCCGAACCCGGCACGAGCCACCGTGTCGGTCAGGGCGCACCAGCCGGCCTCAAGCTCGACGGCGTAGTAGAAGTCGCAGGTGGCGGCAGCCTGCGGCGGAACCTGACGCACATCTATCGTGCTCCCGTCAGGGGCGGCCGCGTGGGGCCAGCTGAACGAGTCGAGCGCGAGCCGGTCGCGGAAGCCCTCGTCCACCAGCACTCGCCGGGCCGGCAGATCGATGCGCGAGGCCGGCGTGACGCGAAGCGCCGGGTGGAGCTTCCAGAGGAAGTCGAGCGGGCCAGGCCCGTCGTTGCTGATCCGGTAGCCGAAGCGTAGCAGCGACTCGTCTGGGCGCAGGGTGATGCGCTTCTCGATGCTGGTGTTCGTCACCACGCCTGCGCGCCACATGCGCAGGCTGACCGCGCCGCCCTCGGTGGAGACGTCCCACGCAAACGGCATCGACCAGAGCTCGCCGTGGTCGGGGTAGGCCTCACCGGCTACCGCTGTCGGCGCGTCGTTCGGGAACAGCTCGTCCCACCCGCCGCAGAACCAGTCGTCGTAGGCGGCGCCGTAGTGGACGGGCCGCGGCGGCACGCGCGGGTTATGCCAGAGCGCCTCGCGGTCGGCAACCTTGTCCACCAGCGACCAGACCTTCGCGCCCAGCTCGGGCAGCACAACCGCCCGCAGGTGGCGGTTCTCCAGCACGATGGCGCGGAAGCCGTGGTAGCTCCAGTGGGTGTTGATCGTGGCGCTATGCTGCATCGACTCGCTGCCTCAGCCGTCAATACGCTGAATATCGATGATCTCCGCCCCGAACTCGGGCAGCGCAACCGTGACGCCGTCCGTGGCGAGGGAGGCGCCCGAGCGCTCGCTGGCGCTGCCGGAAAGCTCCACCCGATAGGTGGCATCTGGCAGCAGGCCACGGGGGCGGAAGGTGCGCGTGGGCTGGTCGCCCTGGGCGCGGTAGACCATCACGACGCTGCGGTGCTGCGCCGCTGAGACGGCCTGAATGGCGTCCCAGCCCCAGCCCCCGCCCTCGATATTGGCGCGTGGCCGGCGCAAATGGATAATCTTCGCGTCGCGGATCAGGCCGCGCAGAGCCTTGTACTGCGCGATCGCCGTCCTGGTGTCTGCCATCTGCTGCGCGTCCCAGTCGCCGATCCGATGCATGAGGATCAGCGGCCCGCCGAAGATCGAGCTTCTGAGCGTGTAGGGCGTCGGGTCGTCCTCCATGTAGCGCACGCTGTAGCGCGGCGAGAAGGGGTACGAGGCGCCGTAGACGCCCTGGCGGGTGGCGTAGGTGGTGATATTGTCCACCGTGATGCTGGTGTGGTAGAGCCGGGCCATCTTGTAGGTCAGCATGCAGCCGCCGTCCTCGCAGTTCTCCAGCACCAGGCCGGGGCGCTCGCGCCGCAGCGTCTCGATCAGCAGGTCGAGACCAAGCTGCGAGCCGCTGTAGTTGCTGTCGCCGGGGGCATGGCTGTGGTCGGCGCGGCGGCACAGCTTCACCATATCCTCGCCATCCTGGATGATATAGTCGATCTGCTCTTCGCCGAGCAGGCGCAGGAGCTGGGCGGCGAGCCACTCGCGGCAGGGCGCGTGGCCAAGGCAGAGGAAGCCAGCGCCGAAGTAGTCATCGTAGCCGCCGGCCAGCCACTCGGGGTGTTCCTGGGCCACCGGGGCCTCCGGGCTGCACTGGGCGAGGGCCACGTGGACGCCGAAGCGCATCCCGTAGGAGCGGGCGCGCTCGGCGAGCGGCGCTAAGCCGCGCGGGAACTTCTGCGGGTCGGGCCGCCAGTCGCCAATCGCCCGCGCCCAGCCGAGGTCGAGAACCACCAGCTCGACACCCAGCTCGGCGCAGCGGTCGATCACGGCGAGCTGCTGGGCCTCGTTAATCGCCTGGCCGTACTTCCAGGAGTTGTACTGCACCCAGGGGTAGCGGTCGTCGGGGCGCGGCGGGTGGACATAGGCCTCAGCGAAGCGCTGCGTCACGTAGCCCGCCTCGTCCCAGTCGCCATAGTAGCGCCCCAGGAAGCAGGCCGGCACAGCGAAGCTGCCGCCTGGGGCAAGGGTGTGGGCGAGCCCCTCGACCACGCTCCGAACGTGGCTCGCCTCTGGCTCGGCCCAGGCGAGCAGGCGACTCTTGCCGTTGAACTCGATCCCGCAGACCAGGCCCGGCCCCACGTTGGGCGTCTGCTCGTCGTCGTGATCGTGGGGCGGCGGGCGCAGCGCGAACCAGGCGCAGCTCGACGGGCCATTGTGGTGCGAGGGGAACGAACCCATGCGCACCTCCAGGGGCGTGCGATTCGGCCAGATCTGGGCCTGGTGCTCGCTGAAGAAGTCGCGCCGGTAGGCCCAGCTAAACTGGTCGACGTGGAACATGTAGAGTGGAGACTGCGGAACGTCGAGCGCAAGCAGCTCGCAGCCCGTCACCGTCACCGGCGCGTGGCCATGGTTGGTGAGCGTCGCCGACAGCCGAACGAACGGCCGGTCGGGGAAGGCCTCAACCTGCTGGAGCAGCGTGAAGGCGCCATCGGCGCTGCTCGCCTCGATGGTGAGGCTGCGCACACCGGCTGCCGGCTCGTCCAGCGCAACAAGGCGGGCCTGCGCCCAGCGCAGCGGCTGCCCGTCGATGGCGAGCGGCGAGAGCTGGCCCGGCGCGGTGTCGAGGCCGGGCGCCTCGCCGCTCAGGCGCCAGCGCAGCGCACCGCCTTCGAGCACAACGTGGCATGTCGCGCCGCCAGCGGCGACCGACCAGGTATGAGTCATCACTCTCTCTTTCGCAGGCTCGGGAGACAAGGAGACAAGGAGACAAGGAGCGCCTGTCGGTACAAACAGATCCGCGCCTGTCTCCCGGTCTCCTTGTCTCCCGGTCTCCCGGTCTCCTCCTACCCCTTCGCCAGCAGCGCGTTAGCCTTGGTGTCGATATCGGCTGCCGCCGCCTCGGGCGTGACGTTATTGTTCCAGAGCTCGGTGAAAGTTGGCCCCATGATCTCGTTCACCAGCTGGGCGGAGCTGCCGTGGTAGAGGTCGCCGATCCTGGCATCGGGCAGCGTGTCCACCACCGACTTGAAGCCGCTCGGCAGGCCGGAGAGATACTCGGCCGCCTCGCGCTCGGCGCGCCGGATCGGGATCCAGTCGCGGTTCTTCACCAGCTCCTTCTGGTACTCAGTGGCCGACCACTTGCCCCAGGCGACGGCCGCCTCGGGGGCCTTGGAGGCATTGGCCACCACCCATCCGCCGAACCAGAACGGCAGCGCCCGCTTGTCCTTCCACATGGGCAGGGGCGCCATGTCCCACTTGAAGGCCGAGTTCGCGTTGCTGGAAATATACCAGCTGCCGTCGGCCACCATCGCCAGCTTGCCAGTCTGGAAGAGCGAGACGTCCTGGGCGATGGCCTGGGCCTGGGTGGTGTCGGGGGCCACCTTATGCACATAGACCAGGTCGTTCAGCCACTGGAGACCCTCGACATTGCGCGGGTCGCTGACGGTGAACTTCGTGGGCTCGATCACCTTGTCGACGAACGACGTGCCCGCCGCCCAGCCGAAGGTCTGCGCGCCCCACCATGCGCCCAGCGCGCCCTTATCGAAGCCATACTGAGTGGTCTTACCGCCCTCGGTGAGCGTAAGCTGCTTGGCAACCTCAAGCAGCTTGTCGTAGGTCCATGTCGCATCGGGGTAGGCGACGCCGGCCTTATCGAAGATATCCTTGTTGTAGTAGAGCGCCATCATCTGGATGTTCTCGGGTACACCGAAGAGGTTGGTGCCGTCGAAGCGCCAGTAGTCGTAGAGCTCGAGCGGGTACTGATCGGCGTTCGCAAAGTCCGGCACCGTGTCGATATCGGCCTGCAGGTTGCGGAGCAGGCCGGACTTGTAGTGCGTGTAGGCCTGCACATCCCACATATAGGTATCGATCGGATCCTTCGCGGCGTAGGCCAGATCGAGCTTCGACCAGTACTGATCGTAGGGCAGCAGCTGTAGGTCGACCTCGTACTTACCCTGGTTGAGCTCGTTGAACATCTGTGCGCGCAGCTTAAAGTTCTCGTCGAGCACCGGGCTGTTGAGCCACATCAGCGCCCGGATCTTCTGGGGGCCGCTCGCCTGCTGGGCGGGCGCGGTGGCCCCGCCAGTCTCCGCGCCGCCGCCTGCGGGCTGGCTTGGCGTGCCGCACGCGGCGAGGGCGGCTGTGGCGAGGGCCGCAGCTCCGATGGTGGCTGCGCGCAGGAACTGGCGCCGGCTGAGCGCCGCCTTCGGCTGGGGGTCTGTCGACTTCGACATTGCAGTTCTCTCCTTGGAGTATCTGAAGGGCTATAGATCGGCAGCGGCCCCGCCGCTACCCTTTGATCCCAGACATCACGATCCCGCGCACGAAGAAGCGCTGGGCCCCGATAAAGAGTATGAGCGGCGGCAGCAGCGACACCGTGACCGCCGCCATCAGCAGGTGCATCTGCGGCCCGATCCGCGGCGAGCCCTGGAAGAATGAGAGCGCCACCGCGATCGTGTACTTGCTCTCATCGGAGAGGTAGATCAGCGGGGTGAAGAAGTCGTTGTAGGTGCTCACAAAGGTGAACACCGCCACTGTGGCCAGCACAGGCTGGCTGAGCGGCAGCATAATGCTCCACCAGATCCGGTAGGGGTTGGCGCCATCGATCTTCGCCGCGTCCTCCAGCTCTACTGGGAGCGTCTGGTAAAACTGCCGCAGCAGGAAGATATTGAACGCGCTGCCGAAGAACGACGGCACGATCAGCGGCAAGAAGGTGTTCACCCAGCCGAACGAGTTGAACATCAGGTAGGTGGGCACCAGCGTCACCGCGCCCGGCAGCATCAGCGTGCCGAGCACCAGAATGAAGATCAGATCCTTGCCGGGGGCCTTGAGCCGCGCGAAGCCGTAGGCGGCGAACGAGCAGGAGAGCAGCGTGCCGATCATCACAAAGACCACGATGATGCTGGTGTTGAACGCGTAGAGGTAGAACGGCACGCGGGTGAGCGCGGTCCAGAAGTTAATGAACTGCGGCGGGATCGGCACCCAGACCGGCGGCGAGAGGTAGACCTGCTCGGCGGGCTTGAGCGCTGTGGAGAGCATCCAGAAGAACGGCAGCAGCACAACCGCGCCGCCGATGCAGAGCGTCGTAAAGATCGCGGCGGTGATCATCCGCTCCTGCCCCCTGCGCGTGCGCCAGAACGGCAGCGTCGAGACCTGACTGGCCATCGTTAGTTCCCCTTGCGCTCGCTCTCGTAGAAAACCCAGAGCGGCGAAGATTTGAACACCAGCAGGGTCAGCACCATCACCAGGAGGAACATGAACCAGGCGATCGCCGACGCGTAGCCCATGTTCAGGTACAGGAAGGCGTGCTGGTAGAGATAGACCGCGAGAAACAGCGTGGCCTGGTTCGGCCCTCCGCGCGTGATCACGAAGGCGTCTGTGAAGACTTGCAGCGCGCCGATGATGCCGAGCACCAGGTTGAAGAAGGTCACGTTGGAGAGGAGCGGCAGCGTGATGCTGCGGAACTGGCTCCAGCGCCCGGCGCCATCGATCTCGGCCGCCTCGTAGAGCTCCTGGGGGATGCCCTGCAGGCCCGCCAGGAAGATCAGCGTGGTGCCGCCGACGCTCCACATGCTCGTGATGATCAGCGCCGATAGCGCCCACTGCTCGTCGAGCAGCCAGGCCGGCCCGCTGATGCCAACCTTGGCAAGCAGCACGTTGATCAGGCCGAACTCGGAGTTGAAGAGCCAGCGCCACAGCATGGCCACGCCCACGCCCGAGATCACGGTGGGCAGGTAGTAGACCGAGCGGAAGATCATCATCCCGCGCATCTTGTGATTTAGCAGCACGGCGAGGCCCAGGGCAAGCGCTAGGTTCAGCGGCACGCTCACCACAGAGTAGATCGCGCTCACGCGGAAGGCCTGCCAGAACAGCCGCTCCTGAAACAGCTCCGTGTAGTTCGCCAGGCCAACCCACTGCGGGTCGGTGATGATGTTGTACTCGGTGAAGCTTAGGAAGAGCGAGGCGATCACCGGCCCAAGTGTGAAGATGAGTATGCCGAGGATCGCCGGCGACATGAACACGTAGGCGTGCAAGGCCTCACGGTTCCAGCGGCGGATGGGGCGCTGCGCCGGGACGGTATTCGATCCGATCGCGCTACCAACGGGGGGGTGAGCCTGCACCAGTGTTACTCCTCTCTGAGCACAACCGGTAGCGAAAAGAGCAACTAGTACGCCGCGCCGACGCTTCGACGACGGGATGACCCGTTTACATATATGAAACTAGTTTTCAAGGAAGAATACAAAAAGTATAACAGCTTGTGGGGGGCGCTGTCAAGAAGGATGGTCGGCGGGGTGCGGTCGCGGCTAGCGCAGCAGAACCAGCGCCGAGCCCTCCTCGAGCAGCTCGAAGTACAGCCCGTCGGCGAGCAAGTCGGCGCCGCCGCGCTGCTCAACCCGCCCCTCGGCGAGCCAGGTGAGCGTGTAGCTGCGCTGCGGGTCGAGCCGCAGCGGGGCGACAGCGCAGCCCAGCTCAGCGCCTGGCAGGCGGAACACCGCCAGTAGGTGCTCGGAGCCGTCGGGCATGCAGTACTGGAAGGCGGCCCAACGATCCCCTGCGCCGAAGCGCTGCGGCTGGCCGGAGAGCGGCAGCAGGTCTGCCTCACGCACGAAGCGCCGCACGTGCTGCTTGTAGTCGGCGATATGCGCGCGGTAGCGCGCCGCGACCCAGGCGGGCAGCTCCGGCAGGCGCTGAGAGAAGCCGAAGCGCCGCAGCATCGAGATGCGGGTGTAGTAGTCGATCTGATGCGGCTGCAGCGCCGGGTCGCGCGGGTCGAACTGCTGGCAGCGGTGCTCGGCATGGCTCCACTCGCAGTAGCTCCAGTGGAGCAGCGCGTCGGGCGCGAGCATCATGCTGGCCCCCCAGAAGCACTGCAGGCTGTGCTCCGGCCAATCTGGGTCGCTTAGGAAGGCCATATGGGTCTGCCGGGCGATCCCCAGATCGATGCGCAGGCCGCCCGAGGAGCAGTTCTCCAGCACCACCTGCGGGTGGCGCGCCCGGATCTCCGCGAGCAGCGCGTAGTAGCCCCGGTAGTGGGCGTAGAGCCCGTCGCCTGGGGTGTGGCCGTGGTCGGCCCGGTCGCAGCCGGCGCCGGGGTCCAGGTTGAAGTCGAGCTTCACCCAGTCGCAGCGATACTCGTCGATGAGCCGGTCGAGCGTGGCGAGCGCCCAGGCCTGCCCGGCCACGCTTCCCAGGCAGACGTAGCCGAGCGGCGCGCCGTCCCGCGTCGCCACGAGCTCCGGGCGGTCGGCGGCCAGCCGGGCCTGCTTGCCGATCGCCTCGATCTCGCACCATAGCCCGAACGCCATCCCGCGCGCGTGGACGTAGTCGGAGAGCGCCCGCAGGCCCGCAGGGAAGCGCTGCGTGTTAACCATGTCCCAGTCGCCGCGCTGCTCGTACCAGTGGGTGTCCGCGTCGCTCGGCCCGAACCACCCCGCGTCGAGCGTGCAGACCTCGACCCCAAGCTCGGCCGCCACGTCGACGTTGCGGCGGAAGACCGCCTCGTCGATATCTTTGTCCTCGTAGCTCCACCAGTGGTTCCACTCGACGGGCA
>JAYUYB010000545.1:0-3543 GCA_043752655.1 Chloroflexota bacterium | reverse complement strand
CGCCGGGCCACGTCTTTATGTTCGCCGCTATGCTCAAGGCCGCCATGTGGCTCGGCGACCCCACCCTCGGCATTGGGATGATCCGTGGCCTGCATGTGCTGCTCTCGCTGCTGCTCATCCCCGTTGGCTACGATCTAGCCCGGCGCCTGTTCGGCCGCAGCGCCGGCCTGATCTTCGCCACGCTCATGGCGGTCTGGTTCCCGCTGGTGGAGCTGCCGGCCCTGATTCTCAGCGAGCCGCTCTTCCTCTTCACGCTCACGCTCCACTGCTGGCTGCTGGTGCGCTGGCGCGACAGCCGCCGCGTGCCCAAGGCCCGCCCCGCGCTCTGGCTCGTGGGCGCCGGCATTACCCTGGCCGTGGCATCCCTGGCCCGCTCGCCCGCCTTCTACAGCGCCGCCTTTGTGCTGGGCTTTCTGCTCTGGGAGACATGGGACGGTGGACGGTGGACGGTGGACAGTGGGCGGTGGGCCGGCTGGGTACGCCGCTTCCTGATCGCCGCCCTGGTTTTCCTGGTGCCCTTTGGCGCGGTGATCGCGCCGTGGACGATCCGCAATTATGTGGTGTACCAGCGCCTGATTATCATCGACACGCTTGGCCCGGTGAACCTCTGGATGTCGATGAGCGACGCCGTGAACGAGGGCCGTGGCGAGGGCGAGGCCAAGTCGATTCTGGCTGGCATCCCCCAGGAGCAGCGCCAGGAGTTCGTGAGCGACGACATTGGCCGCATTCTGCGCGAGGAGCCAGCCCGGCTGGTGCGCAACTTCTGGCCCCACTTCAGCCACATCTGGAAGGCCCAGTTTGTCGAGGATTACTTCGTAAAGGTGAGCTTCTTCACAAGGCCCCTGCGCGAGCTCTGGCCCCTTGGCGCCTTGGGCGACCTGCTCTGGCTCGTCTTTAGCCTCGCCAGCGTCTTCGCCCTGGCCGCGCGGCCCCGTGAGGGCGGCATGCGCCTGCTGGCCCTCGGCTGGATCGGCTACTCCTGCCTCACCGTGATGCTCATCCACGTGGAGCCGCGCTACCTGCTGCCGGTCTGGCTGTTTATGGCGCTCTACGGCGCGGCCGCCCTCGGCGCCCTGGCCGACTGGCTCGCCCTGCGCCGCGCCGACCGCCCCGCCGCCACAAAGGTCGCTCGCACCTACCTGCGCTCGCCGTGGGGCATTGCGGGGCTGGGTCTGTGCGCGGGCCTGCTGGCCCTGATCATCACCTACCGCGACTACCCGCGCATCATCGGCGCCGGGGTGCAGCGCGAGCTCCAGCGCAGCGCGGGCGACCGGGCCTACGCCGCAGGCGACACTCAGGGCGCCATCGCGGCTTACGAGCAGATGCTCACCATTCACCCCGACTTTGTGGATGGCCGCACCGACCTGGCGCGCGTCTACCTGGAGCTTGGCCGCTACGATGAGGGCTGGGCCGCCCTGGGCGACCGCCAGACCCACCGCTCCGACATGCTGCGCGGCGCGCTCGCGCGCGGCCAGGGCGCCAACGACCGCGCGATCTTCTACTTCGAGGACGCCGAGGTGCGCTCCGGTGAGGATATTCAGAAGCTGGCGCTGGAGTGGCTGCGGCCCGCCTCGGTGGCCGCGCTACGCCTTGGCAACGGCCTGGACTTTGGCTACCTAGACGGCTTCTCGTTCGGCGAGGACGGCCCGCCCGACCTGGACGGCACGCCGCGCAGCTACCGCTGGCTCCAGGGCGTGGGCGTGATCGAGCTGCCGCTGCCCGCGCCGCTGCGCGAGGGCAACGTGGTGCGCCTGCGCGCGGCGGGCGGCGTGCCCGGCGACACGCCGCTGCGCGTCACCATCGGCGACACCACCACCACGCTGCCGGTGCGCGCTGGCGAGTGGCGCACCTACCGCATCGCCGTGCCGCCCGAGCTGGCAGGGCAGCAGCGGCTGCGCATCGCCCTGGCCGCGCCCACCTTCATCCCGGTGCAGCTCAACCCGGCGGTTGGCGACGCCCGCCTGCTGAGCGTGATGATCAGCGACGTTGCTGTCGAGTAGAGGTCAGGCGGCAGGCGGCAGGAGACCTGACCGACGCGGAGTGGGGGTTGGTGGCGCCGATGTTGGCGCAGCCCGCCCATTATCGTGGAGTACGGTCGACCATTGATTGGCGCTTCGTATCTTCTCGCCGGGCGAGCGGGCTGCGCTACGAGGGCACTTCCCGCGGGCAGTGATCCACATAATGAGCAGCCACAGCCACACCACGGCGCTCACGCGGGCCGCTGAGTATATCACCGTGATGCGCGCTTTCCTCGAAGATTAGACCTTCTGGACCACGAACAGCGCGAACGTCTGGACCACGAACGGCGCGAAGGGGCACGAACAACGCGAACGCGAAACTGAACAGGGCAGGTCGCCGCACGCGGGTGCCTGGTTTCGCGGTGGTTCGCACTCATTCGCGGCTTCGTGCTCCAAAGGACTGCCGTGCGTAGCCAAGCATACCTAGCGATACTATGACTACATCTACGGCCCCGAAGCGGCGCCGCCGACTCCCCTGGCGACGCATCCTCACCGGCCTGGCCGTCCTGCTCCTTCTCGGCGCCGTCGCCGCAGTTGTGCTCGCCCGCCAGTTGCTCGTGCGCTCCAGCGCGCCCATCCAGATGGCTGGCGTGGAGACCGTCACCGTCGAGCGTGGCGACCTTGTTGAGTCGGTCGAGGTGAACGGCGCGCTCGAGCCGCGCGATCGCGCCCGCGTCAGCTTCCCCGCCGGCGCCCGCGTGCGCGAGGTGCTGGTTGCACGCGGGCAGAGCGTGGCCAAGGGCGCTGTGCTCGCCCGCCTAGAGACGCGCGACCTTGAGCTGAAGGTGGCCAGCGCCAACGCCGAGCTCGACCAGGCCCAGCAGACGCTCGACAAGCTGCTCGATGGCCCCAGCGAGGCCGCGCTCGCCCAAGCGGCCGCCCGCGTCGCCCGCGCCCGCGCCGACCTCGCCGCCTCCAGCCAGGAGGTGCGACCGATCGATGTGGAGGTGGCCAAGGCGCGCCTCGACAGCGCACGCCAGCGCGTGGATGACCTCCAGGCTGGCGAGGCCACCGCCGACCTCAGCGCCGCCGAGCAGGGACTCGCCGCCGCACAGGAGGCCCAGACGACGGCAAACACGGGCCTGGAGACAACCCGCGACTCCGCCTCGCGCGCCAAGACCGACGCTCAGCAGGCGCTCGACCGGGGCGTCCAGGAGCTTGAGCGACTTCAGCGGGCCTACAGCGACGCCTTCTGGGACTGGGACTATGTGCAGCGCACCGGGCGCCACCCCACCGAGAAGCTGGTAGACGAGACCGGCAACGCCCAGAACCGCAAGCTGGAGACCCGCGAGGTTGAGCAGTTCCGCCGCGCGCTCGTCGACGCCGAGGTGAGCCTGCGCAACGGCGAGCTAAGCCTGAAGAATCTCAGCGAGGCCTTCGACCAGGCCCGCGAGGACGAGATCCGCCAGATCCAGGTGGCCGAGCGCGCCATCGGCAGCGCCGAGCGCAACGTGGCCGACGCCCAGCGCAGCTACGACACGGCCCGCACCCGTGGCGTGCAGGCCGCCCTGCTGGAGGCCCGCCA
>JAYUYB010000544.1:0-8676 GCA_043752655.1 Chloroflexota bacterium | reverse complement strand
GCACGGTGACATCGGGGCCAATAATCGCCGTGCTGTCCGGCTCCTCGATCACGCACGGCCCCGCCAGCTCCGCGCCGCCCTGTAGCCCGGCCCGGTCGTACACGGGCACCTCTGCAAACCTCCCCCACGCCGCCACGAATACCGGCCGAAGCCCCTTCTGCGCGCGGGCGGCGCTTGTCGCGTCTGTGCCCACCTCTGCCAGCCGCAGCGTCGGCGCGCCCCCGCTCGCCGTCACCCGCAGCGTCATCACCTCTAGCTCCAGATGCGGGTGCGCGTAGCCATAGATCGACTCGTACTGCGCAAAGAACGCCGCTCTCACCCCGTCTAGCCCCAGCTCTACCAGCCGCCCTGCGGGCAGCCGCACCGTCACCTCGTGCCCCTGGCCAACGTGCCGCAGGTCCACGCTCGGCACGAATTCCATCGCCGTCTCGGCTACGCCTGCCTGGACCAGCGTGGCCTGCCCCTCCGCCGCCAGCTCCGCCAGCAGCCCGTCCAGCGCCTCAAGGCTTGCCGCCGTCACCGGCCCCGCGAAGGTGCGCGCCAGGTCGAACGCCACTGGTGCCGTCAGGAAGCCCAGCGCCGACGCCACCCCCGCGTTGGTCGGGATCAGGTAGCCGCGCATCTTCAGCGCCCGCGCCAGCGCGTCGGCGTGGGCCGGCCCCGCGCCCCCAAACGCCAGCAGCAGCACCGCCCGTGGATCCATCCCGCGCTCCGCGACATGCACCCGTGTCGCCGAGATCATGCTCTCGTTTACCACCCGGTAGATCCCAAACGCCGCCTCCACCACTGTGCGCTCTAGCTGCCCTGCCAGCGGCGCCATGGCCGCTGCGGCGGCCGCCTGGTCTAGCAGCATGCGCCCGCCCAGGAAGTAGCCTGGGTTGAGGTAGCCCAGCAGCAGGTTGGCATCCGTGACGGTGGGCTGGGTGCCGCCACGCCCATAGCATGCCGGGCCTGGGTCGGCGCCCGCGGACTGCGGGCCGACCTTCAGCAACCCCAGGTCGTCGAGCCGCGCGATGCTGCCGCCACCCGCGCCGATCTCGATCAGCTCGATCGCCGGGATGCGCACCGGCAGCCCCGAGCCACGCTTGAAGCGGTGCATACGCGCGATCTCGAACGTGTGGGTCATCTGGGCGCGGCCCTGGCTGATCACGCACAGCTTGGCGGTGGTGCCGCCCATATCGAACGCCACCAGGTTGGAGTGGCCCGTAACCTGGCCGTAGAAGATCGCGGCCAGCGCGCCGGCAGCGGGGCCGCTCTCCACAAGACGGATGGGAAAGCGTGCGGCGGTGGCGGCGACCGTGATCCCGCCGGAGGAGAGCATCAGGTAGAGCGGGCGCGGGTAGCCGAGGCGCTGGAGCTGCGTCTCCAGGCGCAGCAGGTAGCGGCTGGCGAGCGGCTGGACGTAGGCGTTGGCGACGGTGGTAGACATGCGCTCGTACTCGCGGATCTCCGGGGCGACCTCGGACGAGAGCGAGCGGGCGAGCTGGGGGAAGCGGGTGGCCAGAAAGGCCGCCACCTGCTGCTCGTGCGCCCCGTTGCGGTACGCGTGCAGGAAGCAGATCGCCACTGCCTGAGGTTCGGTGCGCTCGATAAAGGCCGCCACAGCGTCGAGCGCCGCGTCGCTGATCGGCGTCACCACCTCGCCAAAGGTGTTCATCCGCTCCTCGACCTCGCAGCGCAGATCGCGCGCCACAAGCGGGCGCACCGGCGGCGAGTGCAGGTCGTAGATGTCGTAGCGCATCTCGCGCTGGGTGTCGAGGGTGTCGCCAAAGCCGGCAGTGGTGATCAGAGCTACCCGCGCGCCCTTGCGCTCGATCAGCGCGTTGGTGATCAGGGTCGTCCCGTGGATCGCCAGCTCAACCTGGTTTCCCTCAGCGTGTACTTCGCCGAGCAGGGCGCTCCAGCCCTCCAGCACCGCGCGGGCAGGATCGTCGGGCGTGGTGAGCGTCTTGTACGTGTGCAGCTCGCCCGTCTGCATATTGCAGAGCACAAAGTCGGTAAACGTGCCGCCAATATCGAAGCCGAAACGGAAGCTCGCCTGCGCAGTCATGCTCTCTCCTGACAAAGCGTGCCGACGGGCGCGGCGCCCGGCTCAAGCGCTGCGCTCAGCGCACGGTCGATCCTGTGGGCTAGGGGCCAGGGGACTGGGTACGGCGCAAGCATACTACGACTACAGCGGGCTTGTCAAGCCAACTGTTGACAGTTGACAACGCATTCTGGTTGTGTTAGATTTGCCGTAACACCCAACGGTCGCCTCAAACGCACGCTCTCAACTACCCGATTGACCGTACCCCTGTGGGGCCAGACCCCACCGCGACGCTGCGCCAAGCGTACCGTGTCAGGCATTGCTCGCCAAGCATCGAGGATTGTATGGATCAGCTCTCGACCCCGACTGCACACGCCGTAGGCTCAACCCAGCGTGCTGCGGGCAAGCGCTACCGGCTCGGCTTTGACATTGGCGGCACCTTCACCGACTTTGTCCTGATCGACGATCACTCAGGCCAGATCACGAGCTATAAGACCCTGACCACACCGCATGAGCCGGCAGCTGCGGTGATGGAAGGGGTGCGCAGTCTGCTCAACCAGGTGCAGGCGTCGGGGCACGCGATCGACACCGCCATCCACGGCACCACCCTGATTACCAATGCGCTGATCGAGCGCAAAGGCGCCAGGACGGCCTTTATCACCACCAAAGGCTTTCGCGACGTGCTGGAGATCGCGAAGGAGATGCGCTACGACATCTACGATCTGCTGCTGGTGCTGCCGCAGCCGCTGGTCCCACGCCCGCTACGCCTGGAGGTCGACGAGCGCCTCAATGGCCGGGGCGAGGTCGTCACGCCGCTGAATACTGCGGATCTGGAGGCGCTTAAGGCGCTGCTGGAGCGTGAGAAGGTAGAGTCCGTCGCGGTCTGTCTGCTCCACTCCTACAGCAACCCCGTCCACGAGCAGCTGATCCGAGCATGGCTGCACGAGCAGCTGCCGCAGCTCAGCGTCGCGCTCTCCTGCGAGGTCGCCCCAGAGATCCGCGAGTACGAGCGTATGTCCACCACCGTCGCCAACGCCTATGTCCAGCCGCTTACCGAGCGCTACCTGGCGCAGCTAGAGCAGCAGCTGCGCGCCACAGGCTTTGAGCGCAGGCTCTACCTGATGCTGTCGAGCGGCGGCATCAGCACGGTGGACATAGCCGGGCGCTTTCCGGTGCGGCTGCTCGAGTCTGGCCCCGCAGCAGGCGTATTGGCCGCCACCTTCTACGGCGAGGTCGTGAGCGAGCCGAGCCTGGTCTCCTTCGATATGGGCGGCACGACCGCGAAGATGTGCCTGATCAAGGACGGGCGCCCGACCATGACGAGCAGCTTTGAGGTGGCGCGGGTGCATCGCTTCAAGCGCGGCAGCGGCCTGCCGGTGCGTATCCCGGCCATCGAGCTGATCGAGATCGGGGCGGGCGGCGGCTCGATCGCGCGCATCAACGAGCTTGGCCTGCTCAAGATTGGCCCCGACTCGGCGGGCGCCGACCCTGGCCCAGCCTGCTACGGCTTTGGCGGCGCGCGGCCCACCGTCACCGACGCCAACCTGCTGCTCGGCTACCTCAACCCGGATTACTTTCTCGGCGGGCGCATGCAGCTAAACGTAGGCGCCGCCGAGCGGGCGATCGCGGCGGATGTCGCCACCCCGCTCGGGGTTGACCCAATCGTGGCCGCGCACGGCATCCATCAGGTCGTCAACGAGAGCATGATCGCCGCGACCCGCATCCACGTGGCCGAGCGCGGCGCCGACCCGCGCCGCCTCAAGCTGATGGCCTTCGGCGGCGCCGGGCCGATTCATGCCCACCAGATCGCGCGGGCGCTCAAGATGCGCGGCTACATCATCCCCGCCAGCGCCGGCGTCACCTCGGCGCTGGGCTTTCTCACCGCGCCCGCGTCGTTCGACTTCGCGCGCAGCTTTGTCGCCAGGCTCACCGCCGAAACCCTTCCAACCCTCGATACAATCTACGCGGAGCTGGAGGTGCAGGGCCGGGCGATGCTGCACGAGGCGGGTGTCGCCGAGGGCGAGATGCGCTTTCTACGCCAGGCCGATCTGCGCCACGTCGGCCAGGGGCACGAGCTCCCGCTGCCGCTGCCCTTCCCACGTCTGGCCGAGGTCGATCTCGACGACACACTCCGCCCCTACTTCTACGAATTCTACGCCGGCATCTACGGCCATGCCCATCGCCACCTTGATCTCGAGATCATCACGTGTCGTCTGACGGCCACCGGCCCGCGGCCGCGCGTAAGCCTGCGCGAGACCCCGAGCGAGGCGCGCCCGGTCGGCGAGGCGCTGAAGGGCGAGCGCCAGGCCTACTTCGCCGAGCTTGGCGGCTTCGTGCAGGTTCCAGTCTACGACCGCGAGCTGCTCGCCGCCGGGATGCAGTTCACGGGGCCGGCGATCGTGGAGGAGAAAGACTCGACCGCCGTGATCGGGCCGGGCGCGCACGTCACGATTGATCGCTTCGCCAATCTGCTGGCGACATTTACACTGGACAATGGGCGGTAGCCGGTAGACCAACGACGGTCGACAAGGTCCATAGACAAGGAGCATAGCCGTAGGTGGCTGCACTCCCCGCTCTACCCCCCACGCTCGATATGCGCTGGTGTTGACCCGCACTCAGGAAGGAGCAAGAGTCATGGCCTCACGTCCAGGGAAATCAGATCGGCCCGCTCGCTGGGGACACGTCGGCACGCTGCTGCTGCTCTCGATCGTCGCGCTGATTCTGGCCGCCTGCGGAGCTGCCCCGCCCGCAGCCCAGGCCCCAACCGCTGTGCCCGCCGAGCCCACCGCCGCCCCCGCCGCCCCCGCCGCCCCCGCGCCCACCACTGCGCCCGCCGCCCCCGCGCCCACCGCCGCCCCCGCCGCCGCAGCGGACGGTGAAAAGACTGCAACGATCGGCATGGTCGAGCTGGTAACATCGCTCGACCCGCCCGCCGACTGGGCCATCGCCGCGACCTGGATCCACATGAACATGTTCGACTGTCTGGTCTGGCGCAACCGCGACACGGCCGAGTTTGAGCCCTGGCTTGCAGCGTCGTACGAGAACGTCGACCCGACCACCTGGCGCTTCAAGCTGCGCGAGGGCGTCACCTTCCACAACGGTGAGCCATTCAACGCCGATGCGGTGGCCTGGACGTTCGAGCGCATCCTCGCCGACGACACCATGATCACGTACCCGCAGTGGACCTTCATTAAGGAGGTCAAGACGATCGACCCCTACACGGTCGACATCGTCACCCAATCGCCTGAGCCGGCGATGCTGAGCAAGATCTCCGGGACAGGCTGCGGCATCCAGGCGCCTGCCCAGGGCCAGGCCCAGCAGGCAAGCGGCGCCGAGTATGAGCCCGTCGGCACCGGCCCATTCATGTTCTCGGAGTGGGTCAAGGACGACTACATCACGCTGGTGGCGAACCCCGACTACTGGCAGGGCAAGCCCCCAATCGATACCCTGCTCTTCCGCGCCATCCCCGAGGTCTCGACCCGTGTTGCCAGCCTGATCAGCGGCGATGTCGACCTGATGGTCGGTGTGCCGAAGCAGGACTGGGAGCGTGTGAACGCCAACGAGGGCACCAGCGTCGAGGAGTATCTCACCAATCGCACGTTGCTGCTGGCGCTGCGCACCGCGCCCTCGGGCGGCATGCTCGACTGGAGCGGCCCCACCAGCGACCCGCTGGTGCGCGAGGCGATCAGCCTGGCGATTGACCGAGCGACCCTGATCGAGCTGATCGATGGCCTGGGCACCCCGACCCTCAGCCGCATCACGCCGCCCACGCTCGGCTGGAGCGATAAGTTTTTCGACCAGCTGGGCGAGTATAATCCCGAGAAGGCCCGCGAACTGCTGGCTCAGTCGTCGTACAATGGCGAGACGCTCACCTTCCACACCTCCACCGCCTTCCTCTATCAGAAAGAGGTGGCCGAGGCGCTCACCGCGATGCTCCAGGATGTCGGGCTGACCGTTGACCTGAAGGTGCTCGACGTGACCACCTTCCGCGAGCAGGTCTACTTCCCGAACAAGAACGAAGAGCTCTACATGGACGCCCTCGGGAACTCCTTCTTCGACCCGTGGATCACGGTCAAGGAGTTCGAGGTTGGCCAGAAGCAGCGCTCGGGCTGGGTGAACAGCGAGGCCGAGCAGCTGATCGCCGAGGCCGCCGTCAACATGGACCCAGAGGCGCGCGCCGCACAGTACCTGAAGGTGCAGGAGCTGATCGCCCAAGACAACCCGCAGATCCCGCTGTATCTGATGAAGGACGCCATGGGCAAGTCGAACCGGCTGGAGTTCTCGATGAACCCCGATAACTTCCTCTGGATGGGCTTCGCGAAGATCACGCCGTAGGCAACCCTGCTTCCCCTGCCCCCTCTCCCGCACGCGAGAGAGAGGGCAGCCGCACAGCGGCGGGGGGTGAGGGCTTGCGGGCACAGTCTAACGAGGAGCGCCCCGATGATTCGCTATGTCGCTGTTCGCATCCTACAGCTTATCCCGTCGCTGATCGGGGTGTCGCTCATCCTGTTCGTCCTCATGCGTATCGGCGGCGACCCGGTATCCAACCTGGTGCGGCCCGAAGCCTCGCCCGAGGAGATCGCTGCGGTGCGGGCCGCCTACGGCTTCGACCGGCCCCTGCACGAGCAGTACTTCTCGTCGATCGGCATGATTCTCATGGGCGACTTCGGCGACTCGGTGCGCTTTCGTAGCGCCGCGATGCCGCTGGTGCTTGAGCGCCTCCCCGCGACGCTCCAGCTCGCCGCAGCGGCGACGCTTGTCGCCCTGTTGATCGCGATCCCGACCGGCCTGATCTCCGCGCTGTTCCAGAACTCTCCGCTCGATGTGACAATCACGCTCGCCTCGACCCTTGGCCGAGCAATGCCAAACTACTGGCTCGGCATTATGCTGATCCTGCTCTTCAGCGTGCAGCTGCGCTGGCTGCCTGTCTCGGGCACCGGCGATTGGCGCAACCTTGTGCTGCCCGCCGTGACACTGGGGATCGGCGTCGCGCCCGCGCTGGCCCGTATTCTGCGCTCCAGCCTGATCGAGGTGCTGCGGCGCGAGTATGTGGTGACGGCGCGCGCCAAGGGCCTTACGGAGTCGATTGTCTTGCTGCGCCACGCGCTGCGCAACGCGCTGATTCCGTTCGTCACGATCTTTGGGCTCCAGGTGGCCTGGCTGCTCGGCGGGGCGGTCATCGTCGAAGAGGTCTTCGCATGGCCCGGAATGGGCCGGCTGATCTTTCGCTCCGTGCAGGTGCGTGATCTCGCCGTTGTGCAAGCAGGCGTGTTTATCTTCGCGCTGATCGTGATGGTTGCGAACCTGCTGGTTGACATGTCGTATGCGTGGCTTGACCCGCGCATCAGATACGGCGATTAAGCGCGGCTACCACTACATGCGAGGTCTGAGATTGAAAACGACGCAGGTCGTCGCCAAGCCGATTATGACACGGCCACGCGTGGCCCGACCGGCATGGTTGCGCAGCCTGATGCGCAATAGCGTCGGGATTATCGGGCTGGTTATCATCGCCACGGTGCTGCTGACAGCGCTGACGGCCCCGCTGATCGCGCCCCACGACCCTGCAAAGTTCAATGTGAAGACGCGGCTGCTCCCGCCAGCGTGGTCGGCTGAGGGCGATAGCCGCTTCCTGCTGGGCACCGACCAGCTCGGCCGCGATGTGCTGAGCCGGCTGATCTTCGGCTCCCGTGTGTCGGTGATTGTAGGCGTGCTTGGCGTGGCGATCTCGGTGCTGATCGGCGTGACAATCGGCCTCGTGAGCGGCTATGTGGGCGGCACGCTCGATAATCTGCTCTCACGCGTGGTGGACACGTTTATGGCGATCCCGTTTATCATCCTCGCCCTCGCAGCGGTCAGCTTCCTCGGGCCAGGGCTGGTCAATCTGATCCTCGTCCTTGGGCTCACCGGCTGGGTCACATTCGCGCGCGTGGTGCGCGGCGAGGTGCTTACGGTCAAGAATATGGAGTACGTCATAGCTGCCCGCACAATCGGCCAGTCGGGCTGGCGCATCGCGCTCTTCCACGTGCTGCCCAACGTTGCCGCCTCGATCATTGTGCTCGCGACCTTGCAAATCGCCACCGTGATCATCGCCGAGTCGTCCCTGAGCTTCCTCGGCATGGGCGTGCAGCCGCCCACGATCACATGGGGCGTGATGCTGTCTGAGGGGCGCAACCATCTGGCAACCTCGTGGTGGCTCGCAACATTTCCGGGCGTCGCGATCAGTCTGACCGCCCTTGGGATTATCCTGATGGGCGACTGGCTGCGCGATGCGCTCGACCCGCGCCTGCGCCAGGGCTGAGCCGCGAAAGGGCAGCGACGATGACCTTCTCGATCACGGGCTACGATGCACGCAGCGGCATGATGGGCGTGGCGGTGGCGACACGTTACTGGGCCGTTGGCGCGCGTGTGCCCTATGTGCGCGCCGGCGTTGCGGCCATGGCTGTGCAGGCCTACGCACAGCCCTACCTTGGCTACGATACGCTCCGGCTGGTGCGCGAGGCCGGGCTGTCTGGGCCAGAGGCGCTTGAGCGTGTGCTGGCCGCTGACCCAGGGCGCGACTGGCGCCAGGTTGGCATGGTCGATCATCAGGGCAATCTGTATGGCTACACCGGCACCGAGACAAGCCCCTGGAGCGGCCACGCCCTCGGCGC
>JAYUYB010000543.1:0-3548 GCA_043752655.1 Chloroflexota bacterium | reverse complement strand
AGGCCCACGCGCGGGCGCGCCATACGGTCGCGGGGGAGGTGGGACGCTACGGTGCTCTGGGGTGCGCGGGCCGCGCGTGCTGCTTGTCGCCTCACTGGCGAAAGGATTCGGCGCGCCGGTCGCGCTGCTCGCGGGCGGGGCGGCGGCGATCAAGCGCTTCGAAGCGCGCAGCGATACACGCGTTCACTGTAGCCCACCGTCCGCAGCGGTGGTCGCCGCCGCCGCCCGCGCCCTGAGCACGAACGCAGTGGTGGGAGAAGCCTTGCGCGTGCGGCTCTGGCGGCTGGTGCAGCGCCTACCCGCGAACCTGGCCGCCGCCGGGCTTGGCGCAGAGGGCGGGGTGTTCCCAGTGCAGACGCTGGCGCTGGCGCCGACACTCGACGTGCGGGCGTTGCACCATCGCCTGCTCACCATGGGCGTACGGACGGTGCTGCGGCGCGAGCATGGGGGCGAGGGTGCGCGGATCTCGCTACTCATTACGACGCAGCATACGCCACAGCAGATCGACCGGGCGACGGAAGCGATCGCCCAGGCTGCCAGCTATGCTTGCCTAGAGCCAGAACGAGGAGATCGTCATGAGCGATGAATTGTACTCCGACGAGTTCGACGAACTGCGCGGCCGACGCCAGCCGCCGCGTCGTGGCCGGCCAATGCGTCTGGCCCCCCGACTGCCCAGAGCTTTGCCCCTCACTCGCGTGACCCCCGGCCATACCTGCGGCTGCGCCCGCTGCGCCGTCGCCCAGCGCACCGGCCACCAGCCGGGCTGCAACTGCGCCCACTGCGCCCGTGTGCGCGTGCGGCTGCAAGCGCCGCCGGTAGTGGAGGCGCTTGCATGGGTGGAGGCGCCAGCGTGGGTCGAGGCGCCGCAGGATGAGCCGTACTCCAGCCCTTTCCCAGTTGAAGACTCCGCACGGCCGGCCAACGACGGAGCAAGCGATGGAGGAGCGAGCGATCAAGAAGTTACCGGACTTGGGCAGTTTATACGCTTGCTCAAGCCTGGCGCGATCGTGCAACGGGTGCAACAACTGTTCAGCCAGGGCGTCTTCAGCCTATCGCTGCTCAACCGCTTCGCCACTGGGCAAATTTGGAACGAAGACCACCTGGCGCTCGAAATCTTGTTCCACCGTCAACCGCAGCTCTGTCCGGCTCAACTTGCTACGCTCTCTGGTGCCAGGCGCCTGTCGCTGCTGCACACGCTGGCCGTCAAGCACCGGAACGCATTGACGCCCATTCGTGAACGCATCGTGCGCCCGTTGTTCGGCAATCCAGCTAATTTTCAGGTTGGGCCGACAGAGAGTTGCACCATACGCGATTTGCGCGCAGATGTGCGGAAGCTGGGGCCGCTACTTGGCGGCACCTACAAGGGTAAACCCTTTTACAAGCGGGCCGCCCAGGCGTCGCCGCGCAAGCAGACTGCCGTTGACTCCGTTGTGCTGCATCACATGGCCTTCAATCGGGGCAACGACGTGAATGCATACAAGAAAGTCGGCGCACACTATCTTGTCACCGCCGACGGCCAGATCGCGCAGCTCTACGATGATCTCGACTTCTTAAATGCCTCCGACGGCTTCAACCCACGCTCGATCGCGATCGAATTTGCCGGCAATTTTCCCGACCACCGCTACTACTGGTGGCGCAGTAAGGATAGCAAATCGCCCATCCCCGACCGTTGTTACCTGACGCCGGCGCAAATCCGTGCTGGTCGCTGCCTGCTGGCAACGCTTAAAGCCCGGCTCCCAAACATCAAATACCTTTACGCGCATCGCCAATCGTCGAAAGACCGTCCCGGCGACCCTGGGCCAGACGTGTGGTTCAACATCGGTGAATGGGCGCTAACCAACCTCAACCTGACTGACCAACAGCCCTCCACCCATATCGGCACAGGGCAGCCCATCCCGAAAATCTGGCGGTTGAGCCGACCGGTCCGCTAACCGACCACTAGTCCACGCAGGACTATCGTTACGGTAGAAAGCAGGAAGCACTATGAACGGCTCAGTACTCGCGCCAGCAGCGGCTGCCGCGCCAACCGGTGTGGTCGCCAGCCCGCGCGTCCCACTTGGCGTCATCACCGTCGCAGGCCGCGCCTGGCGCTATCCCTTCACGCCAGAGGATGTGCTCTGGACTGCCCGCTTCATCGTTGGTGAGGCTGGCGGGCGAGATAATCGCGAGAACCGCGCGGTTATCTGGGCGATGCTTAACCGCTACGCGCTCTTCACATACCGTGTGCATCGGTCGTTCCAGGCCTTCATCCGTGCCTACTCGACTACGCTGCAGCCGGTGCTCAACAGTAAGGGCGCGGCGCGGCGCCACATGCACAGCGCCAGCTTTGTGCATACTGGCGGCGAGTACCCCGAGCAGGCGCGTCCGCGTGGTCGCGTCCCACGTGGTCAGCTGCGCCGGCACCTTGTGCTCCAGCGAACGGCCTGGAGCGCCCTGCCATTACAGGCGCGCCAGCTTGCGCTTCAGGCGCTCAGCGGCCAGAGCGCGAACCCCGGCATCGGCAATGCGAGCGAGTTCGCCGAAACAGGCGTGTACTACCACGATCGCTACCAGCGCAGGCCCAGCTACGATGAGTGGGTGCGCTTCAGCCAGGATTTTCCGCGCAGCGCGGGCAAAGCCTGGACGTGGATCGGCCCAGTTGCGGGCTTGACCCAGTACCGCAACAACACCTTCTATCTGGATAACCGCGCGCGCCACCTGCCGGCAGGCGCCGTGCGGGTTGTGCCGCCTGCTGCAACCGCAGAAGAAGCCGAGCTTGCGCCGACTGGCACAGCCCAAACCCCGGTGAACCACGGTAGCCAAGCCTACGTGCGCTGGGTGCAGGGGGCGCTGAACCAGATTCTGGGCCTACGCCTTGCCACAGATGGCCTGGCTGGCGCACAAACCAGCAGCGCTATCCGCAGCTTCCAGCAGCGCCAGGGGCTGGCGGCGGATGGCGTGGTTGGGCCGAAGACGGAGGCGGCGCTGCGGGCGGCGCTGCAATCACGGCCGCTTAGAGCACCGCCCTCGCAGCCTGGCCTGCAGCGCGTTATTCTCGATGACTTCGACTTCAACCGCGACGACCTGAAGCCCGCGCATCGACAGCAGGTTGCCGCTGTCGCGCAGCGCATCGTTCGCGGACAGCGGGGAACACAGGCAATTCGTGTGGTACGGGTTGTTGGTCATACTGATCCAGTTGGCACAGACTCCTACAATATTGCACTCGGGCGTCGTCGGGCCAAGCGTGTGGCGCGCGAGCTACGTGCAATGGTGGCACGCCTGAAGCCCAGCATCGCCGGCCGTATTTCATTCGTAGCTGAGTCGCGCGGCGAACGCGAGCCTATTTCCAACAATCCCACCAGAAACCGCCGTGTGGAGATCACAGTAGCTGCTTCACAGATACAACCTGGCCGGACTATTCCGCCGGATACAAGCGGGTGCGGTGTGCCGGCAACGCAGCCTCAGCGCGAGGCGTATTTCGACGAGGTGCTGAGCGAGGTGGAGACGAGGGCTCGTCGAACTCGTGTGCAGCCCACGCTGTGCTTGTTTCAGAACGCGGACGAGCGTTC
>JAYUYB010000542.1:0-3556 GCA_043752655.1 Chloroflexota bacterium | reverse complement strand
GGAGACAAGGAGACAAGGAGACAAGGAGACAAGGAGACAAGGAGACAAGGAGACAAGGCTGGTGCTCCGCTAGGCGCTCCCGGTCTCCTTGTCTCCTTGTCTGGCCTACTCGGGCGTAGTAACCAGCTTATAGCCAAAGCCACGCTGGGTAACGAGATAGCGCGGGTGGGTGGGGTCGGGCTCGATGCGCTGGCGCAGGCGATAGACGAGCGCGTCGATGGCGTTATAGTCGAAGACCTCGTAGTCCCAGACCTGGCGGGCGATCTCATCTTTGCTGATCACCTGGCCACGGCGCACGTAGAGCAGCTCGAGCAGCTGGAACTCCTTCACCGTAAGCGACGGGTCGAGGGGCTGGCCTTTGATATAGACCTCTTTGGTGCGGCTGTCGACGCGCAGCTCCTCGCGGGCGGCGCGCAGCAGCTCGGGGGGGAGCATCCCCTTGACGGTAGCCTCGGGGTCCTGGAAGACAATGATCGTATCGGCGATGATGATCTGATCCTGGTTGTGGAGCGGGCAGAGCCCCTCCACGCGCTCCTGGTTCACAAACGTGCCGTTCGTGCTCTCCAGGTCGCGCACCACAAAGCCGTCCTCGCTGCGCTCAAGGCGGGCGTGGCGGCGCGAGGCGAGCGGGTGGTCGATGACGATATCGTTGGCGCCATCGCGGCCGATGGTGATCAGCTCGGCGTCCCACTCAATCTCGTGGAACTGCCCATCCTGGCGCTTGATCATGATCTTAGGAGCGGGCGCAGCGTGCATGCCGCGTTCCTCCGGACAGCTTTGAAAGCCCGTGTGCAGTGTGGTACAATCGCCGTAGTGCGCCTGATTATACCATCAGGGCCGTGAAAATGCCACCCTGGCGGTCGGCAATGGCCCCGTAGGCGCGCAAGCTGTGTCACCCTCCAATCATCTGAGACGCCCGACGTACGCGCATAGTTCCGCCCCTTGCGTGCGGTCGCCCTGTCCCCTGTTCCCTGTCCCCTGTTCCCTTGCTTAAGGAGTGCGCCGCGTGACAAGCCTGATCGGACGTCGGCTGGGGCGCTACGAGCTCCGGGCCGAGCTGGGCCGGGGTGGCATGGCGCGCGTCTACCGCGCCCTGGACACGCTGCTCCAGCGCCAGGTGGCGATCAAAGTGCTGGCGGCGCAGCTGAGCCTGGACCCAGAGTTTGTGCGGCGCTTCGAGCGCGAGGCCAGTACGGCGGCTAACCTGCGCCACCCCGCGATCGTCACGGTTTACGACGTTGGCGAACAGGACGGCCTGTACTACATCGCCATGGAGTACGTGAGCGGGCGCAGCCTCCACGCAGTGCTAGAGGAGCGCAGCACGCTGGGCCTGGGCTACGCGGTGAGCCTGCTGGAACCGGTGGCGCGCGCGCTGGACTATGCCCACGGCCAGTCGGCGGTGCATCGCGACATCAAGCCGCACAACATTTTGGTTGACCGCGACGGGCGCGTGCTGCTCACCGACTTCGGCATCGCCCAGACGCCCGACTCCGACGGCGAGCGCCTGACGCGCACCGGGATCTTCATGGGCACGCCGGAGTACATCTCGCCGGAGCAGGCCGAGGCGCGGCGGGTTGATGGGCGCAGCGACCTATACGCCCTTGGCGTGGTGGCTTACGAGATCATCACGGGGCGCGTGCCATTCTCGGGTGCAACGCCCCAGCTGATCGTGGCGCACGCGCAGCTGCCGCCGCCGCCGCCCACCAGCGTGCTGGCCCACCTGCCTGGCGAGCTAGATGAGGTGCTGGCGAAGGCGCTGGCCAAGCGGCCGGAGCGGCGCTACGCGACTGGCCAGGAATTAGTGGACGCACTGCGCGCCGTGGCAATGCGCTACGGCACGCCGCTGGCTACCCGCGAGCAGGTGGCGGCCCTGAGCGAGCCTGCAGGCACGCCGCCCATCCCACCCATCCCGCAGCCCATCCCTGCGCTGCCAGCCCGCCCCAGGCCCGTGCCACCGCCGCCCGACGGCGCCCAGCGCGCCGCGCCGCCCTCACGTCTAGCGCCACTGCCCCCTAGCTCCGGCCAGCCCACCGCGCAAGCACCGGCCCGGCAGGCGCCCGCGCCGCAGCCCGTGACGGCGCCACGCCCGCAGCCCGCGCCACGCCCGCCCACGGGTGGGATGCCGCGCCAGCCCACAGGCACGGGGCGTGGCTCTACCGGTGGGCAGCGCCGCGCCGACGCGAGCCCGCTGCCAATGCTGCTGATCGGCTCGCTGCTGGCCCTGGTGATGGTGGCGTTCATCTTTGTGGCCGCGCGCGGCCTCGCCAGCGGGCCACGGCCTTTCCCCACGCAGGCCCCTCCCACGCCCGGCCTGGCTGTGCCGAGCACGCTGCCCGCCGAGCCCACGGGCGGCCTGGTGGACACGTTTGTCACCGCCACAGCGCTGCCCAGCAGCCCCACGCCAGAGGCGCCCACCTTCGTACCAACCACGCCCGCTGCGACCCCTCCACCAGCACAGCCCACGCTCGCGCCGCAGCCGCGCCCCACCACGCCACCCGCGCCGCCGCCGCCCACGCTCACGCCAGAGCCGCTGCCCACGCTCACGCCGGAGCCGCCCACCGTGGCACCCAGCGAGACGCCCACGCCGGAGCCGCCCACGCTCACGCTCACGCCGACGCCTGAGCCAACGCCCCCGGAGCAGACGCCCATCCTCGATAACACGCCAACCTTTGTGACCCCGGTTGTGCCGACGCCGTAGCGCAAACGTGACAGGGGCGCCTAAGCTTCCGAGAAGGGCGCCTCGCAACCAGGCAATCCTGGCACACCACCTTCCCGGAAGCTGAGCTGGCACCCAGAGCCCCCTAATGCATGTCGCATTCTTAATCGTCGCCCATGTGCCGTACCTGCGGCGGGCCGGGCGCAGCCCAGCCGGCGAGGAGGCGCTGCACACTCTGGTGGCACAGGGGCTCATCCCCCTGATCGAGCTGCTGGGCGATCTGTACAGCGCGGGGCTGGGGCCGCGCGTGGCCCTGGCGTGCTCGCCGCTGCTTACCGAGCAGCTTGCCGACCCCGTGGTGCAGAAGCATTTTGTGCTCTGGATGGACGATCAGCTGGAGCGGCGTCGGGCAGATCTTCAGGCGGCCGACGAGGCAGGCGACCCGCACCGCAGCTATCTGGCACGCTTCTACATGGAGTGGGGGCGGCAGCGGCTTAGCACCTTTGGCGAGCGCTATGATCGCAACCTGCCCAAGAAGCTCCGTGAGCTTGCCATGGCCCACGTGATCGAGCCCGTAGCGGGTGCGGCCAGCTACGCCTACCTGCCACTCCTGGGCCGCGACGAGTCGGTGCGCGCCCAGATCGAGCATGGCGTGCTGCACACCACGCGCCACCTAGGCCGCCCCGAGGGCCTCTGGCTGCCCGGCTGCGGCTGGCGCGCAGGCCTGGAGAAGGTAGCCTCCGAGGTGGGCTTGCGCTACGTGGTGGCCGATCCGAGCGGCCTGCCGGCGGGCGTGGCGCCGCGCCCGCTCTGGCTGCTGCCCCGCCAGCTCGCCGTTGTATTTCCCGACGAGGCCATCGCCCGCCACGTCTGGTCTGCCGAGCTTGGCTACCCCGGCGA
>JAYUYB010000541.1:0-8705 GCA_043752655.1 Chloroflexota bacterium | reverse complement strand
TGTCGGTGACGAACTGGTTGATCACAGCGGTGAGGGCGCTGATGTCCATAAGAAAGCTCCTTAATGGCTAGGGCTACGTCATGGTCGGCAGGCGGGCGTGTGCACGCGCGCCGTGGTGGCGCGCTGCGCCGGGCGCCCGCCTGCGCGGGCGGGTCCGGACGCGTCGGCGCAGGCCGACGCGCGGCCGCAGGCCCGGCCGCTGCGGTTTCAACCGCCGGGTGCTGGCAACCGCGCCGACCATGACGTAGCCCTAGCCTTTGACAGTGGCGGTGGGCGGGCCTGTTGCCTGTGCCCTTGCGGGAACTATAGCAGGCGCCGTGGTAGAATGGAGCGCAGCGGAGCGGCGATGTGGAACAGAGAAGGAGGAGCCTTATGGTTACTGCGGACCAGATCCTGGCCTACTGCGAGCGGGAGATCGCCGAGCGGCACCTTGCCGGCGACAAAGAGGGCCTGCGGCGTGTGCAGCTGGCGCTCGCGCTGCTGATGAACGCGGCCCAGAGCGCCGACGACCGCGCGACCGCGACACATTTTCGCAACCTCGCCGCGAAGACCGCCAACTTCCAGGAGCAACTGGAGGGGTAAGGAGGGAACAGAGCACAGGGTAGCGCCCATTCCGGCCTGATGTGCTCCGGCCCTGTACCCTGTACCCTTAAAGAAGCGCTATGAGTCTCGCCATCACGCTTGCCGACATCCAGGCGGCGCGCAGCACACTGCGCGACGTTATTCTCGCCACCCCGGTTGTGCCGGCGGCGCGGCTCTCGGCAGAGCTCGGTGCGCCGATCTACTACAAGGCGGAGAACACGCAGCACAGCGGATCGTTCAAGATTCGCGGGGCGTACAACACCATTGTCCACCTGAGCCCCGCCGAGCGCGCGCTTGGCGTCATTGCGCCCTCCGCAGGCAACCATGCGCAGGGCGTGGCTCTGGCCGCGCAGCTCACCGGCGTGCGCGCCGTAATCGTGATGCCGGTGCGGGCGCCGCTCACTAAGGTGGTGGCCACGCGCCGCCTTGGCGCCGAGGTGGTGCTGCACGGCGATGGCTTCGACGACGCTGTGGCGCACGCGCGGGTGCTGGCGCAGCAGCACGGCTACACCTACCTGCACGCCTTCGACCACCCGCGTGTGATCGCGGGCCAGGGGACGATCGGGCTAGAGCTGGCGGAGGCGCTGCCAAATCTGCGCACCCTGGTGGTGCCGATCGGCGGCGGCGGTCTGATCAGCGGGATCGCGGTTGCCCTCAGGGCGCTGCTGCCAGATATCCGCATCATTGGGGTGCAGGCCGCAGGCTGCGCGCCTGTGCCCGGCTCCCTGCTGGCAGGCAGCCCGGTGGCGTGCGCGACAGCCCGCACCATCGCCGACGGCATCGCCGTGAAGCGGCCCGGCGAGCTGACGCTGCCGATCATCAACGCCCTGGTGGACGAGGTGGTGACGGTAGAGGAGGACGAGATCGTGCTCGCCATCGCCCACGTGGTGCAGAACAGCCGCCTGGTGGTGGAGGGCGCAGGGGCCGCTGGCGTGGCCGCCATGCTCAGCGGCAAGGTGCGCCTGCGCCCCGGCGAGATCGCGGCCACCGTACTCTGCGGCGGCAACATCGACGCCAACCTGCTGGCCCGCGTGCTAGAGACGGCTATGGTGCGGCAGGGGCGCTACCTGCTACTGCGCACCAGCGTGGAGGACCGGCCCGGCGGCCTGGCGCGCCTGGTGAACTATGTGGCCGAGGCCGGGGCCAGCGTGATGGATTTGCTGCACCGCCGGGCGATGTGGCGCGTGCCCGTAGATATGGCCGGCGTGGAGCTGGCGCTTGAGGTGCGCGACGAGGCCCACGCCCAGGCGGTGATCGACTACCTTTCCACGCGCGGCTACACCTGCGAGCGGGGGGGCGTGGGGGAGTGGCCGGTGTGAGGGGACAGGGAGACAGGGAGACAGGGAGACAGGGAGACAGGGAGACAGCCCGTGCTCGCCGTCAGGCGTTCCTTGGCTCCTTGCCTCCCCAGCGAGCGCAGCAAGCGATGCTCCTTGTCTCCTTGTCTCCTTGTCTCCGAAGTGGATATATGCGTAACATAATCGCTCGGCTCAGGCAATTTCGGGGCGTGGAGTTCCAGCTGCTCTTCACGGTGCTGCTGTTCTTTGCGGCGGGCTACCTGCTGGTGGTGGTCGCCACGCAGCAGCGTGAGTTCGTGGCAACCGTGCCGGGGGTGCTGAGCATTCTCTGGCCGTCTACCTTGCCGCTGGTGCTCTTCATCGGCGTGTCGCTTGGCCTCGGTTTCAACAGCCCCCACGCCGACCAAGTGCTGCTGCCGCTGGTGGCGCTGCTGGCAGGCCTGAGCCTGATGCTCACGGCGCGCCTGGAGCCAAGCCTCAACGCGATCTATCGCTGCTCGAATGACGACGGCACGGTCTTCGCCTGCTACGAGGGCGTGGCCGCCAGGCAGAGCCTCTGGGTGACGCTGGGCGTGCTTGCCCTGGCCGCCATCCTGTTTGTGCCCTGGGATCGGCTGCTGATCCGCACGCTGCGGCTCTCGCTGTTCGACTTCCTCGATCACTACCGCTATGTCTGGCTGACGATCGGCCTCATCCTGATCTTCGCCACCTTTGTGTTCGGGGTAGACCCGAACGGCTCAGGCGTAAAGGTCTGGTTCAACTTCGGGCTGTTCCTATTCCAGCCTTCGGAGCTGCTCAAGATTATCCTGGTGATCTTCATGGCCTCGTTCCTCAACGAGCACCGCGAGGTAGTGGCCTCGGGCTACCGGCTTGGCCCGCTCACGCTGCCGCCGCTGCCCTACCTGGTGCCCATCGCGGCCATGTGGGGCATCGCCATGAGCACGATTATCTTTCAGCGCGATCTTGGGGCGGCGCTGCTGCTCTACGGCGTATTTCTCGCCATGCTCTACACGGCCACGGGCCGGGGCAGCTATGTGCTGGCGGGCCTGCTGGCCTTTGGCGTGGGGGCCTACGTGCTCTACCAGCTGCTGCCCGTGGTGGAGCTGCGCGTGCAGGTCTGGCTGGACCCGTGGGCCACTGCGCAGGGCACAGGCTACCAGATCGTGCAGGCGATCTACGCGCTGGCGGCGGGGCGCGTGTTCGGCGAGGGGTTAGGATTGGGCGTGCCGGCGATCGTGCCCGCCGTGCATACCGACTTTATCTTCACGGCGATCGGCGAGGAGCTTGGGCTGGCGGGCACGCTGGCCGTGCTGATCGCCTACGTGCTGCTGATCTTCCGGGGCTACCACATCGCCCTGGCCGTGCCCGGCCGCTTCCGGGGCTTCGAGCAGCTGCTGGCCGTGGGCCTTACCACGATCATCGCGGTGCAGACGCTGATCATCATCGGCGGCAACCTGCGGCTCATCCCGCTCACGGGCATCACGCTGCCCTTCATCTCGTATGGCGGCTCGTCGGTGCTGATCAACTTCCTGATCGTGGGGCTGATGATGCGCATCTCCGCCGAGGCGCGCGGGTAGAGCGGTGCTGTAGGCGCTGATGTTGTAGATGCTGACTTTCGGCTTCAGTGATGCGGCGTTTCGGCTTCAGTAAACGCTGACTTTCGACTTCAATCGCGTTTTTTGGCTTCAGTAAACGCGGTCTTTCAGCTTCAGTGGGCCTCCGGCGGCTTTTTGCGAGCATGCCGGAGGCCCACTGAATTTTTTGGCTGGCGACTTTCTGAGCGAGCCGCTGCGGCCTGAGAGCGAGAAAACCGAGGAAGGGGAGGGGTGAATCGCAGCGGGCTTCCTACACGGACTGCGAGGCCACACAGAGAATCTCACCGTCGAGGTAGGTGTAGGCAATCTCGGGGTCATGCCGTGACACACGAGCCGTCACCTGGGCGCCAGGCCAGTAGCCCAGCAGGACATCGTGGTAGCGCCGGCCAGCGACGGTGACACTCGCAATCTCATCGAGGGTGGCATCATAGGTGGGGAGCAGCCAGCGGAGCGAGGGAAGCATCAGCGCTTGGTCACGGCTAACTGCGGTGCGAAGAGGGTATAATGATGGCAGTGCAAGGAGGTGAGCCATGACAACCATCGAAGAAGTGCATGAGGCGGCGCGGCGCCTGCCGCCGATCGCACAGTTTCAGCTGATCCAGGAGCTGCTGCGCGGGCTAGAGCGCGGCTACAAGCAGCCCGGCGATGCGATCCCGGCCGGCGTACGCCGGGCTGCCCCGGTGACCGATCTGGCCGATCTGGCGGCCGATTTCTGGCCGGAAGACGAGACAGCCGACGACATCAATACCTTTATCGCCCGCCAGCGGGCGTCCGATCGATTTGCCGACCAATGAGCACGGTCTTGCTCGATACGAATATTGTCTCGTATCTCTTCAAGCGGGATACGCGGGCCGAGCTGTATGCCGAGCACCTGCGCAACCGCGAGCTAGCGATAGCCGTGATGACGGTGGCGGAGCTGTTCCAGTGGGCGGCCGTGCGCGGCTGGGGCGAGGCGCGCGTCGTTCGTCTGGAGCAGCATCTGGAGCGCTATACGATGCTGCCGGTCGATGTCGACGCCTGCCGGCAGTGGGCGACCGTGCGGGCGGTACGCAGCGCCATCGGCCTGCCGATCTCGCCGCAGGACGCCTGGGTCGCCGCGACCGCGCTGCGCTACAAGCTCCCGCTTGTCACGCATAACCCCGATGACTTTCAGCAGATCCCAGGTTTGACGGTGATTACCGAGGCGTGAGGTGATCTGGGGCAGATGGATTTCTCTCGGTGCAACGTTTCACCACAACCGGTGCAGGTGAAAGGCTACGGGCACACTGTGCCCGTGTAGGCGCTGACTTTCGGTTGCAGTGATGAGGACTTTCGGGTGCAGTGAATGTTGACTTTCGGGTGCAGTGCTGACTTTCGGGTGCAGTAAATGTTGACTTTCGGGTGCAGTGAGATCTCCCCGCCGTGAAATCGGTCCAGCGAGGGCTCACTGCACTTTTTGGCTGGCGACCTCGCGAGCGAGCCGCTGCGGCCTGAGAGCGAGAAAACCGAGGAAAGGGAGGGGTGGATCGCAGCGGGCTTCTTACTCGGCCTGCGAGGCCACGCAAAGAATCTCGCCGTCGAGGTAGATGTAGGCGATCTGGGGGTCATGGCGTGACACACGAGCCGTCACCTGGGCGCCAGGCCAGTAGCGCAGCAGGTCAGCGTGGTAACGCCGGCCGGCGACGGTGACACGCGCAACCTTATCGATGGTGGCATCACATGTGGCTCACCTGCTTCTGTGTCACGGTGAACCTCGCGCGTGGCTATGCCCGTGCACGAGCGCGGGCCGGCTAGGTGGCATTTTGATGACAAATGTTCGCAACGAGCGGCGGTAGCAGTGCGCTGGCACATTTTGTGCGTACAAGCAGCAGAAGCTGTTCTACTACCAAAGTAACTACTGTGGTTTATAAGACGCGACGCTCGCTTCCAATCAACGTTCGCTTGACCAGCACGCACGCCGCGCGCGTGCTGCTGCAGTTTGCTGTGTTCGTCGCTATGCTCCTGCTTCTGGCGTGGGCACCGGCCGGATACGCTGCGCCAAAGCCCTCGCCGGAGCCAATCGAGGCACCCTCCCTCGCCATGGGGGTCGAGGCGCTCCACGCCGCAGGCATCACGGGGGCGGGCGTAACGGTGGCGGTAGTTGACAGCGGCCTCGCACCCCTTGGCCAGAGCTGGTCGCGCCTGCCCGACGGCAGCCTGATGCTCCAGCACCCCTTGGGCAAGCGTAACTTCATCGTCTACCGCGACTTTGTGGCGCCTACCGGCGACGACAGCAGCGACCCAAACGGGCACGGAACGCATGTTGTCAGCACGATCGGCAATAACCGACCCCTGCGGCTGAGTGGCAAAGGGGCGATGGGGGTTGCGCCAGGGGTGAACCTCGTTGTCGCCCGCGCCCTGGCGGCAGACGGAAGTGCCTCATACCAGACGGTGATCGACGCGATCGACTGGGTGATCCAGCAGCGCGCGACGTACAATATCCGCGTTCTCAACCTCTCGCTCTACGCGCCAATCGCCAGCCCCTACTGGGCCGACCCCCTTGGGCGCGCCGTGATGCGCGCCTGGCAGGCCGGCATCGTGGTAGTGGCCGCTGTAGGCAACGGCGGCCCCGCTGCGGCCACTGTTACCGTGCCCGGCAATGTGCCATATGTTATTAGCGTGGGCGCGCTCAGGAGCGCGAACTTCACCGACTCCGGCGCCGACGAGCTGGCGCAGTTCTCCTCGCGCGGCCCGACGGAGTCGGCCTTCGCGAAGCCCGACCTGTTGGCGCCCGCCGTGCGCGTGGTCGCGCCGATGCCAGACGGAAGCACTCTTGCGCGCATCGCGGGCATGGGGCGCCTGCGTGAGAAAGCCACCCTTGATCTGTGGGCGGCTGCGTCGAAGCAGGATGTCGGCTACTTCCAGCTGAGCGGCAGCTCGATGGCTGCCGCCGAGGTGAGCGGCCTGGCTGCGCTGCTGCTCCAGAGCGAGCCCACGCTCACCAATAACCAGGTGAAGCATCGCCTTATGGCGACCTCGCGGCTCGCCCGCACCTCGTCTGGTGGCGCCGCAGCATACTCGATCTGGGAGCAGGGCGCAGGGTTAGTGCAGGCACGCGCCGCCATTGCGAGCCAGAGCCAAGCCGCGGCGAATAGCGGCATGGATCTTGCCGCCGACCTCGACCTTAATGGCCGGCTCCACTATTGGGGCCTTACAAGCTACGACGCGGCGACGAGCAGCTTCGGGCTGCCGCCGCTTGCAGGCACACCAGCGAGCTACCTGATCTGGAGCGGCGCGGGGCGCGCCTGGGCTGGCGCAGAGTGGAGCGGCGACCCCGAGGTCTGGGCCGGGGCAGGGCGCGCCTGGGCCGGGGCAGGGCGCGCCTGGGCCGGGGCAGGGCAAAGCTGGACGGGCGAGGCCGAGCTGTGGGCCGGGGCGGGGCGCGCCTGGGCCGGGGCGCTACCCCCGACGCCGCTGTCGCAGGCCCACAGCGAGCTGGAGCGCGACACCTACAACGTCGCACTGCCCCTGGTGCGTAGCAGTCCCTAGGAGCCGTAGATCACCCGCCTGGCTTGGTCACGCTGAGGCAAACCATTGACAGACACCCTTCTTGCGCCCTATCTGACGCCGGACCAGAGCATGCTGCTGCGCTACGAGCGCACCCTGCCGGCGGCGCTCCTGGCCGAGCTCGGGGCGCGCCTGCGCGCGGAGCTTGGCGCGCTCCGCACGTTCGTGCCAGAGCCCCTCGCCCGCGACCCGGCTGGATTTGCGCGCCGCAGCGGGAGCTTCTGGGATGGCAGCCTGCTGTGTGCCGACCTGATCCACTTCACGACCCTCGCCGAGGAGCTTGCGGCGAATGGGCTGCTTGGGCTCGAGGAGCTGAGCGCAATTATCAACCGTGTGTTTGGCGCCCTGCTAGACGCGCTCCACACCTATGGGGGCGTCGTCCTGAAGTTCGGCGGCGACGCCCTGACCGGCTTCTTCGACGCAGCAGCCCTTGGGCCAGAGCACAGTCAGGCGGCCTGCGCTGCCGCCCTGGCCATGCAACAGCGCATGGTCGAGTTTGCGGCCATACAAATGGGCGGCCACACCTATGAGCTCCGGCTGCGCGTCGGCGTGCATCGCGGGCGCCCGTTCGGCGCAATTGTCGGCGACGCCGAGCGTCGCGAGGTTGTCGTGACAGGCCGCGCAGTCAATCGAGTGGTGCTGCTACAAGAGCAAGCCGCACCTGGCACGGTCATGATCAGCGCCGAGACCCTTGCCACGCTGCACGATGCCCGCAGCACGCCGCACAGCAACGGGCACACGCTGCGGGGGCTCGCGCCCGTTGCCGCGTTGCCGGCGCCCCCGCTCCCGGCGCTGCCCGCAGGCGACGATCTGCCGACGCTGCGGGCAGTGGCGACCCGCATCGCCGAGCTGCGCCCCTTTCTGCCCGCGCCATTGCCGCGCCATGTGATCTACGCAAATACACAATCCGGCGGCGAGTTCCGAGCCGTCAGCGCGCTCTTTATCAATGTTACCTCGCTCAGCGGCGTGCTCGCCATGCTAGACGAGCTGGGGCGGCCGGCGGCGCAGGTGCTGAACGCCTACTACGGACACATCCAGCGCGTGATCCGCCGCTACGGCGGTGAGATCAACAAGTTCGATAGTACCAGCGCGGGCGACAAGCTGCTCGCCATCTTTGGGGCCCCCGTGGCCCACGAGGACGACCCGCTGCGCGCCGTGGAGGCGGCCCTCGATCTGGCACCCGCGCTGGGCCAGGCCAATCAAGAGCTGCGTCAGTTCCTCGATGCCGAGCTGCTCCCGCGCGCGGGGCACGACCACCCGATCACCAGCGCGACGCTCTGGCGCACAGTTGACATGTCGCTGCGTCAGCGCATCGGCGTGGCGACCGGCAACGTGTTTGCCGGCACCGTCGGCTCGCCACGTCGCCGTGAGTACACCGTGCTGGGCCAGGTTGTTAATCTTGCAGCGCGGCTGATGGCAGCGGCCGCACCGGGCACGGTGGTTGTGGCGCCCGCGACAGCCAGAGCGGTGCGCGAGCTGGTGGCGCTCCAGCCGCTGCCGCCGCTCAGGCTCAAAGGCTTTGCCCAGCCGGTCGTGGCGTCGATGGTGCTGCACCGAACCGATGCAGCGCCGAACCCCGCCCGAGCTGTGGCGCCCCTGGTTGGCCGAACCCACGAGCTGGCGTTGCTGCGCGAGCTGGCCTCGGCGTCCACCCGTGGGGCAGGGCGAGTAGTCGCTATCAGCGGGGAACCGGGGATTGGCAAGA
>JAYUYB010000540.1:0-3564 GCA_043752655.1 Chloroflexota bacterium | reverse complement strand
GCGGAAATCTGCGTCATCTGCGCAATCTGCAGACACCATGCCCGGCACGATCTTTGACGCCCCCGCTCCCAAAGCGGTACAATAGTGCTATGCCCGATCTATCTTACACTGCCATCGTCGACCAGCCCGCCTTCAAGGAGCGCCTCAAGCGCATCCCCGAGTCCCCCGGCGTCTATCTCTGGAAGGACGCCCAGGGCAAGCTGCTCTATGTCGGCAAAAGCAAAAAGCTGCGCGACCGCATGCGCTCCTACTTCGGCGCCCCGCGCGGCCTCAGCGATAAGACCCGCCGCCTCGTCAGCCGGATCGCCGACTTCGATATTATCGTCACTCAGAGCGAGCTCGAGGCCCTGCTGCTTGAGATGAACCTGATCAAGCAGCATCGCCCTCAGTACAACATCCTGCTCAAAGACGATAAATCTTACCCCTACATCAAGGTGACGGTGCAGGACGAGTGGCCCCGTGTGGCCTACGTGCGCAAGGTAGACAAGGACGGCGCCCGCTACTTCGGCCCCTACGCCAGCCCCGGATCGGTCTACAAGGCCCTCGACACGCTCAACAAGCTCTTCGCCTTCCGCCCTACCTTCAACTGCTCCGAGAGCTGGTTCAAGGAGCATCAGCGCAAGGGCCGCCCCTGCACCTACCACCAGATGCACCGCTGCCTCGGCCCCTGCGTCCCCGGCCTCGTCTCCCAGGCGGAGTACCGCGCCGTCATCGAGCAGGTCTGCAACTTCCTGGATGGTAAGACCGAGGTGATTCTGCGCGGCATCCGTGCCCAGATGGAGGCCGCCTCCGAGGATCTGAACTTCGAGCGCGCCGCCTACCTGCGCGACCGCATCGTCGCCATCCAGAAGATTACCGAGCGCCAGCAGGTGCTGCGTACGGTGGACGCCGACCAGGACGTGATCGCCTTCGCCCGCGAGGATGGCTCCGCCGTGGTGCAGGTGCTCTTCGTGCGCGGCGGCAAGCTGATCAACGCCGAGACCTTCCCGCTTCAGGGCACCGAGGGCGAGAGCGACACCGCCCTGCTCACCTCGTTCATCACTCAGTTTTACGACAGCGCCCCAAACATCCCGCCCAACCTGCTGCTCGCCGACCACGTAGACGAGCCAATGATCATCGCCGCCTGGCTCAAGCAGAAGGCGGGCCAGCACGTGGAGCTGGCCGTGCCCCGTCGCGGCGAGAAGAAGCAGCTGGTGGAGCTCGCCTCCAACAATGCCCGCACCAAGCTAGAGGAGCTGCGCCAGCAGTGGCTCAACTCCGAGCAGCGCGCCGTGGCCGGCCTCGCCGAGCTGCGCGATCTGCTTGAGCTGCCCGACATGCCGCAGCGCATCGAGTGCTACGACATCTCCAACACCCAGGGCCAAAACTCGGTGGCCAGCATGGTCGTCTTCGAGCGCGGCGAGCCAAAGCCGTCTGCCTACCGCCGCTTCAAGATCAAGACGGTGGCAGGCGCCAACGACGTCGCCTCGATCGGCGAGGTGATCACGCGCCGCTTCAAGCGCGCCGCCGAGGCCCTCTCCACCGAGGAGCCAGACGATGTAGGGGCGGGGCTCGCCTCGCCCGATCTCGACCAGGCCGACAATGTAGGGGCGAGGCAAGCCTCGCCCGATCTCCCGCCCGACAAGCGCCAGGCCTCGATCGAGAAGTGGGCCGACCTGCCCGACCTGCTGCTGATCGACGGCGGGCGCGGCCAGCTCAACGCCGCCGTCGTTGTGCTCAAGAGCTTGGGCTTCGAGCAGATCCCCGTGGTGGGCGTTGCGAAAGGCCCCGACCGCAACCGCTTCGACCTTGTGCGCCCCGATCAGCCCCAGGTGATCGTCCTCGACCGCACCAGCAAGGCGATCAACCTCGTGCAGCGCATCGACGAGGAGGCCCACCGCTTCGCGATCACCTACCACCGCAAGCTGCGCGGCAAAGCCCTGCTCGCCTCGCCTCTGGAGGAGATCGCCGGCATCGGCCCCAAGCGCAAGAAGGCACTGCTCAAAGCCTTTGGCGGCATGGACGCGCTGCGCAAAGCTAGCGTCGAGGAGCTCGCCGCCGTCCCCGGTATGACCCGCAAGGCCGCCGAGGAGCTGAAGACCATGCTCTAGGGGCGCCCCGCGCCGCATTCTCTCCCAGCTTGTACGGCCGCCCCTCGTGGGCGCCCCCTCGGGTACATAAGGAGCCTCGAATGACCACAATCTCCACCCGCCTCACCGTCTCCGATATGGAGGGCTACCCCGAGGGCGATGGCAACCGCTACGAGCTGATCGAAGGCGAGCTCCACGTGACAACTCAGCCCAATCTTGAGCACCAACTCGTGTCCGACGCTGTGTGTGAGCTGTTGCGCGTCTGGAACCGCCAGGGCCGCCACGGGGGCCTCGCTGTCAGCGCGCCCGGCATCGTCCTCGCCGACGACGAGGCCTTCGCCCCCGATGTGGTCTGGTATGGCGCCGAGCGCCTGGCCGCCCACCGTAACCCCGACGGGAAGTTCTATGGCCCGCCCGACCTCGCCGTCGAGGTGCTGTCCAAAGGCACGAAGAATGAGAAGCGCGACCGCAAGCTCAAGCCGGCCCGCTACGCCTTCTGGGGCGTCCGTGAGTACTGGCTCGTGGATCGCTTCGCCCGCCTCGTGCTGGTCCATCGCCCCAGCGGCCCCAGCTATCAGCTCGCGGCTACCCTCGCTGCTGCCGACACGCTCACCTCACCCATCCTGCCCGGCTTCGCCTGCTCCGTGGCCGAGCTGTTCGCCGACCTGCAACCCCATCCCGCCGCCGAGTAGGGGTTGCCCCTCGTGGGCACCGCCGAGGAGTAGCGCATGCCTACCACCGACCTTGCTGGCATTGATCTGCCTGCCGTCGATCTGCCCACAATCCAGGCCGCCGCCGCCCGCATCGCCCCCCACGTGCTGCGCACGCCCCTGCTGCCAAATAAGGCCCTGAGCGAACTGCTCGGCACCAACGTGTCGCTTAAGTACGAGCTGTTCCAGGAGACGGCCTCGTTTAAGCCGCGCGGCGCGTTCAACAAGCTCCTCAGCCTCACGCCCGAGCAGCGCGAGCGCGGCATCCTCGCCGTCAGCGGCGGCAACCACGGTAAGGCGGTGGCCTTCGCGGCTCGCAGCCTCGGCCTCCAGGCCCGCATCCTCATGTTTGAGTCCACCGCGCCCTCCGCCGTCGCCGCCGCCCGCAGCTACGGCGCGCAGGTGGATCTGCTGCCCACGCCCGCCATCGCATTCGAGCGCGCCGCCGAGCTCGAGGCCGAGGGCTATACCTTCGTCCACCCCTTCGCCGACCCAGTGGTCGTGGCGGGCCAGGGAACCCTTGGCCTTGAGATCCTCGCCGATGCGCCGCACGTCACCGACATTATCGCCAGCATCGGCGGCGGCGGCATGATCGCCGGCGTGGCCGCAGCCGTCAAGGCCCTCAAGCCCGAGGTGCGCGTCTGGGGCGTGGAGACCGTGGGCGCCGACGCGATGAGCCAGGCGCTCGCTGCCGGCGAGGTCGTGCAGCTGCTCGCCATCACCTCGCTCGCCGCCACCCTCGGAGCCCCCTCCGCCAGCCCGCTTACGCTGGAGCTGGTTCAGCG
>JAYUYB010000539.1:0-3565 GCA_043752655.1 Chloroflexota bacterium | reverse complement strand
CGGGGGCGTTGTAGTCGAAGCCTTCGACCTTGCGGCGCTCCAGGCTTGAGCCTACCACGCGCTCGATCGCACGGATCTGGAGCGTGTCCTCGGGCGTCACCAGCGTGAAGGCCTCGCCGGTGCGCTCGGCGCGCCCGGTGCGGCCGATGCGATGGATGTAGGCGTCGGGCGTGTCGGGCACGTCGTAGTTGATCACATGGGAGATGCGGTCAACGTCAATGCCGCGCGCGGCGATGTCGGTGGCCACGAGCACGCGGAAGCGCCCGTCGCGGAAGCCGTCCAGCGCCAGCTGGCGCTGGTTCTGCGAGCGATTGCTGTGCAGCGCGGCGGCGCTGTGGCCCTCGCGCACAATCTGCTGGAGCAGGCGGTTTGCGCGGTGCTTTGTGCGCGTGAAGATCAGCACCGAGCCCGTGTCGGCGCGGCGCAGCAGCTCGATCAGCAGGCCCGACTTGTGGTGCGTGGGCACCGGGTAGAGCGCGTGGGCGATGGTGTGGGCCGGGCGCGAGGTGCCGATCTGCACGGTGACGGCGCCAGGTGCGGCGTTGTTGACCAGATCGCGCAGCTCCGGGGCGAGCGTGGCGGAGAAAAGCATCGTCTGGCGCTGGGTTGGCAGGACGGCCAGAATGCGCTTGATCGAGGGCAGAAAGCCCATGTCGAGCATGCGGTCGGCCTCGTCGAGCACCAGCACCTCCACGCGGTCGAGGCGCACATTGCCACGGCCCATGTGGTCGAGCAGGCGGCCAGGGCAGGCCACGACGATATCGACCCCGCCGCGCAGAGCGCGCTCCTGGGGGATCATGCCGACGCCACCGTAGATCGCGGCGCTGCGCAGGCCGGTGCTGCGGCTCAGGCTCACCACTGCGGCGTTTACCTGCTCGGCGAGCTCGCGGGTAGGCGTAACGATCAGGGCACGGATGCCGCCGGGCTTGCCTGCGCGCAGCCGGTTGAGGATCGGCAGCACGAAGGCGGCCGTCTTGCCAGTGCCGGTCTGGGCGAGACCCACCACGTTCTTGCCGGCGAGGGCGGGCGGGATGGCCTGGGCCTGGATGGGGGTAGCGGTCTCGTAACCCTGGTCGCGCACGTTGGCGAGCAGAGAGGGATGGAGCTCAAGCTCTGAGAAGTTCAAAATATTCCTTTGTAGCCAGCGATCAGTAGTAGCCAGAAGACGTGGTGTGCGGCCTGGGGCCGACGGTCTTCACACTGATGCAGTGTGCTGGCTACGCCTGGGTCATAATGACGACGGGAGGCGCGCTGCCCCCCGTCGTTGGGTCGTGCGTATGGTGCGTCGGGGGTGAGCCGACGCGCGTGGAGCTTAGTAGCGGTCGTATCCGCCACGGCCGCCGCGATCACCGCCGCCGCCGCCGTAGCCGCCGCGATCACCGCCGCCGCCGCCACCACCGTAGCCGCCACGGCCACCGCCGCCGCCGCCGCCCGAGCCACCGCGGTTGCGGTCCTCGGACTCGTTGACGCGGAGCGGGCGACCATTGAAGTCCTGGCCGTCGGTGGCACGGATCACAGTGCTCACATCATCGACCTCGATCTCGACGAAGCCGAAGCCCCGCGAGCGGCCGGTGTCGCGGTCCGTGATCACGCGAGCGCTCTGGACATCACCGTGGGGGGTGAAGATCTGAGCCAGCTCATCATCACCGACACTCCAGGGCAGGTTCCCGACAAACAACTTAACCAACATCAGCTACTCCTCTGCGCGTGCGCAGTGTTACTTGGGCGGACGGCGCGCATTACGCCGTGGCTCCGCCAGACTCAGACAAGACGACCCGTACAGCCGGCAGCTAAAGGAATTTAGCTGTCTCGCTCCGGCCCACAACGTAACACTACCTTCGCGCGAAGAAGTTCTGCCGAGCGACCAGGGGACTTACGGGGTCCGGTCAGGGTCTCGCAGCACGTGACGTTGGCAAACACCACTACTATACCATATTCTGACAAAACTGCAAGCGCGGTTAAAAATGATTCATGCGCGGCCTGCGCCGCATGACGCGCAGCACGCTCACGCTATATCTAGAGGTACGCGCTGGCGCGCAGCACGCCCGGACGCTAGATGTTGTATGCTTATCCACACTAATCCACAAAATGTGGATAAGCTCATCAGAGGCGCCCCTAGATGTAGACTCTGGGGCGTGGGGCTGTGCCGCCGTGTTATAATGCGGCAACGAGTGACACACCCGTGCGAGGGGGGGATGGAAGACGAGGAGCGGCTGCTCAACCCGAAGCCCGACGGCGATGACCAGCAGGTTGAGAAGAGTCTGCGCCCTCGTAACCTGGCCGAGTTCATCGGGCAGGAGAAAGTTGTCGAGCAGCTGCGCATCGCGATCATGGCCGCCAAAGGCCGCCGCGAGCCGCTCGACCACACGCTCTTCTACGGGCCGCCTGGCCTGGGCAAAACCTCGCTCGCGAACGTGATCGCCGGCGAGATGGGCGTGAAGATCAAGGTGACGAGCGGCCCCGCGATCGAGCGGGCCGGCGACCTTGCCGCCTTGCTCACCAACATGCAAAAAAACGATGTGCTCTTCATCGACGAGGTCCACCGCCTCAACCGGGCCGTGGAGGAGGTGCTCTACCCGGCGATGGAGGATTTTGCGCTCGACCTGATCGTGGGCAAGGGGCCGAGCGCCCGCAACCTACGCCTCAAGCTCCCCCGCTTCACCGTGATCGGCGCGACAACCAGGCTCGCTTTGCTCACCTCGCCCCTACGCGACCGCTTTGTGGCGCCGCACCGCATGGAGTTCTACTCTCACGAGGCCATGTGCGAGATCGTCACCCGCTCGGCGCGCATCCTGGGTATGCCGATTACGGAGGAGGGCGCGCAGGAGATCGGGCGGCGTGCGCGCGGCACCCCGCGCATCGCCAACCGCCTGCTGCGCCGCGTGCGCGACTACGCCCAGGTAGTGGCCGACGGCCAGATCGACCTGCCTGTGGCGCGTGCAGCCCTGGCCCAGCTCGAAGTAGATGAGCTCGGCCTCGACGAGAACGACCGGCGCCTGCTGCGCGCCCTGATCGAGCTGTTCAACGGCGGCCCCGTGGGCCTGAGCACCCTTGCGGCAGCCCTGGCCGAAGAGGTCGACGCGATCGAGGATGTCTACGAGCCGTTCCTGCTCCAGCTCGGCTTCCTACAGCGCACGCCACGCGGCCGCATGGCCACCCGCCGCTCCTACGCCCACCTCGGCGTGCCTTTCGTAGAGCGCCAAGCTCCCCCCGACGAAGGCGGGCCGACGCAGGGGCGGCTGTTTTAGGGTATAGGGCGCTTGGACCACGAAGGGCGCTTGGACCACGAAGGGCGCGAAAGGCTGCGAACGGCGCGAACGCGAACAACACGAAACCGCGAAGCCCATTGCGGCTTCGCGGTTTCGCGTTCGTGTCCTTCGTGCTTGTTCGCGCCGTTCGTGGTCCAGACGGTTCGCGCCGTTCGTGGTCCAGACGGTTCGCGCCGTTCGCGGTACAGCCGACTGATTACGCCTTGCTGTCCCGCTTGGCGTCGATGATGATCGTGCCGGGGGGCGGCAGCACGGGGGGCGGCGGGGCGACCTCGCGGCGGCGGCGCACCAGTGTC
>JAYUYB010000538.1:0-8716 GCA_043752655.1 Chloroflexota bacterium | reverse complement strand
CGTCGGCCTCTAGCACGGCGTCGAGCAGGGATGGCAGGGTGAGAAAGCGCTTGGGGGCGAGCAGATAGGCCCTGGGCGCCTCGGGCGGCAGCGCACGCAGCAGGAAGCTGGTGGCCTCACCCACAAAGCGCTCCTGGTCGTCGGGGCGGCTGTTTAGCTCCTGAGGGAAGTAGACCAGGCAGAGCGGCTTTGCGGCGTCGTGGTAGACAAGCGGGGCGCCGAGCATGCTGGCGGTGCGGCAGTTGGGGCAGACGGCCACGTTGAGCTGCCCGCTGAGCAGTGCGGGCTTGAGCTCGGGCTGCTCCGTGACATCGACGAGCGTATAGATACCGGCACGGAAGGCCGTGCCGCAGGCGGGGCAGGTGAGCTGCACAGGCTGAGGAGCAACCGGGGGCATGGTGATCTCCCAAACGTAACAGAATAGTCAACTGAGGGGAGATTATACCAGTAGTTTATGCACTTGCTCGCCCCACCACCACAAACAGCGGGTCGCTCAGCCAGCGGCGTGGCGAGCGGTCGAGGCTACGGATGGCGCTGAAGCGGCCCGAGAGCTCGAAGTAGCGCTGCACAAGCTCTAGGTGCTGCGCGTCGCTACTGTTCACCCAGATCTGCACCGCCTTGCTGGGGAAGCAGCGGTTGGAGAAGCTGACCACGAAGGGCGCGCCGGGGCGCAGCACGCGGCCTACCTCGGCGAATACCTCGACGGGCCGGGTGAGATACTGCACCGAGACCGTGCAGGCCGCTCCGTCGAAGCTGGCGTCGGCGAAGGGCAGGCTGGGGTGCTGGTTCAGATCCTGGGTGAGCCGCTCATCGAGCTGCTCGTTGAGGCGCAGCTCGTCGTCGTTCATGCCGAGGCCCACAACCTGGCCGTAGCTCACCTCGGGCGGCAGGTGGCTCACATAGCTGCTCATCAGGTCGAGAATCTTACCGCCAGGGGGCAGCTCCTCGCGCAGCAGCTCGGTGAGCGCCGCGCGGGCGGGGTCGTCGATGTGCGCGGTGAGGCGGGGGTAGACATAGAAGCCGCAGTCGTCGCTCTCGTCGTAGCGCTTGAAGTAGCTTGGGGGCATGCTGTTCTCCAGGCGCAACGGCGTCTCCTTCAAGAATGTCGGCGCCGCAGGGCACCGTTTGTATGCAGAAATCCTGTTATAGTATAAGCTCAGTTTCTATTGGGGCGCAAGGGTGACCACGAATGCCGCGCAGTCGGCGAATGACGCGAAGCGAGGAATGTAGCATGCGTGCCATCAGGGTACACGAGACGGGCGGCCCCGAGCAGCTGCGGCTGGAGGAGCTGGCGCCGCCAGAGCCCGGCCCCGGCCAGGTGCGGGTGAAGGTGGCCGCCATCGGCCTTAACTATATCGAGACGTACCAGCGCACCGGGCTCTACAAGCTGCCGCTGCCCTTCACCCCCGGCGGCGAGTTTGCCGGCACGGTGGACGCCCTTGGCCCCGATGTGAGCGGCTTCGCCGTGGGCGACCGGGTGGCTACGGCTTCCGGCAGCGGCGGCTACGCTGAGTATGCCCTGGCCCCCGCCAACAAGCTCGTGGCGGTGCCCGAGGGCGTCGAGCTGAAGCTGGCCGCCGCCCTGATGCTCCAGGGCCTCACCGCCCACTACCTTGCCCACAGCACCTACCCGCTCAGAGCCGGCGAGACGTGCATCGTCACCGCTGCGGCGGGCGGCGTGGGCCTGCTACTGGTGCAGATCGCTAAACGCCTCGGCGCGCGCGTGTTTGGCCTGGTCTCCAGCGAGGCGAAGGCCGAGCTGGCCCGTGGCGCCGGCGCCGACGAGGTGATTTTCTACACCCAGGAGCCGTTCGCCCAGCGCGCGCGCGCGCTCACCGATGGCCGTGGGGTGGATGTGGTGTACGACTCGGTGGGCAAGAGCACCTGGGAGCAGAGCCTCGACAGCCTGCGCCCGCGCGGCTACGCGGTCTTCTTCGGTAACGCCAGCGGCCCCGTGCCCGCTGTCGAGCCCCTGGCCCTCAGCAGCCGTGGCTCGCTGTTTATGACCAGGCCAACCCTCTGGCACTACATCGCCACCGATGAGGAGCTGGCCTGGCGCGCGGGCGACCTGCTCGGCTGGCTGGCGGCCGGCGAGCTGCATGTGCGGGTGGACCGCGAGCTCCCTCTGGCGGAGGCAGCCGAGGCCCACCGCGCCATCGAGAGCCGTCAGACAAGCGGCAAAGTGCTGATTATCCCGTAGATAATCGACGACGGTGGACGGACGACGGACGACCGTCCACCGTCCACTGTCTACCGTCTCGCGGAGTTGAGCGGATGCGCGTCGTGATGAAGTTTGGCGGCACCTCGGTCGGCAGCGCCGACGCGATCCGCCACGTGGCCAGGATTGTGGCCGAGAGCCGCCGCGAGCACGAGGTTGTGGTCGTGGTGTCGGCGATGAACGCCCCCGACCTGCGCACCACCGATAGCCTGATCGCCGCCGCCCGCGCCGCCGCCGAGGGCCAGGGCGATGCCACGGCGCTGGTGACGCCGCGCCTGCTCGATCTGCACATGCGCGCCGCCGCCGAGCTCGCCCCGCCAGAGGAGTGCGCCGCCCTGGAGAGCGAGCTGCGCGCTATGCTCGACTACCTGAGCAATCTGTCGCGCAGCATCGCTGTGCTCGGCGAGCTGACGCCGCGCGCCCTCGATCTGTTCAGCGGCCTCGGCGAGCGCATCAACGCGCGCCTGATCGCCGCCGCGCTGCGGGGCGCCGGCCTTGCCGCTCAGGCCATCGACGCCACCGAGCTGATCGTCACCGACGACCGCTACGGCAACGCCTCGCCGCTGATGGACGCCACCCGCGAGCGCTCGCGCGCCCGGCTGCTGCCCATGCTGGAGCAGGGCGTGGTGCCGGTTGTAACCGGCTACATTGGCGCCACGCGGGCTGGCGTGCCCACAACGCTTGGGCGCGGCGGCTCCGACTACTCCTGCGCCATCCTCGGCGACGCCCTGGATGTGAGCGAGGTCTGGTTCTGGAAAGAGGTCGACGGCGTGCTCACCACCAACCCGAAGCTGGTGCCCGAGGCGCGCACGCTGCCGCGGCTCACCTACGGCGAGATGGCCGAGCTGGCCTACTACGGCGCTAATGTGCTGCACCCAAAGACGGTGCAGCCCCTGGTGCGGCGGCGCATTCCCATCCGCATCCGCAACACCTTTAATCCTGAGCACCCCGGCACACTGATCACTGAGCAGCGTAGCGACGGCACCGCCAAGGCCGTGACGTCGATCAGAGATGTGAGCGTGATCACGGTGGGCGGGCCGGGCATGCTGGGCCTGGCTGGGGTGGCCGCGCGCATCTTCGGGGCCGTGGCGCGCGTGGGCGCCAACATCCTGCTGATCTCGCAGGCCAGCAGCGAGCAGAGTGTCTGCCTGGCGGTGCCAAGTGCGGAGGCCGCCGCCGCCGTTGCCGAGCTGCGCCGCGAGCTCGCCGCCGACTTCTCCGCCCACGACGTGGAGCATATCGAGGTGCTGAGCACCGCCGTGATCGTGGCCCTGGTTGGCTCCGGCATGCGCGGGACGACCGGCATCGCGGGCCGGCTGTTCGGCGCCATGGGCGAGGCCGAGATCAATGTGATCGCCATCGCCCAGGGCAGCACCGAGAACAACATCTCGCTCGTGGTCTCCGCCGCCGACGGCGACCGTGCGGTGCGCGCCATCCACCGGAGCTTCGACTTATGAAAATTGCGATCTTCACCGAGACGTTTCTGCCCAAGATCGACGGCGTCGTGACGATTTTGTGCCAGGTGCTCGAGCGGCTGCAGGCGAAGGGCCACCAGGTGCTGCTGTTTGGGCCGCCGGGTGGGCCGCAGGAGTACGCGGGGGCCGAGATCGTGGGCGTGGGCGGGCCGCGCTTCCCGCTCTACCCCGAGCTGCGCATCAACATCCCGCGCCGCTTCGTCTGGGAGAAGATCAAGGCCTTCCAGCCCGATCTAGTCCACATCGTGTCGCCCTTCTTCCTGGGGCCGTTCGGCTTCTCGTACGCGCGCCGCCTGAACGTGCCGATCCTGGCCTCGTTCCATACCCATGTGCCGAGCTACGTGCGCCACTACGGCGGCGCCTTCGTCGAGCCGATCGTCTGGTCGTACCTGCGCGCCATGCACAACCTGGCCGATGTGAACCTCTGCCCGAGCACAGAGACCCTGCGCGACCTGCGGAGCCACGGGTTTGAGCGCGTGCGCTGGTGGCAGCGCGGCATCGACACGCGCCGCTTCACCCCCGGCCCACGCGACATGGCGCTGCGCGCACGGCTCACCGACGGCAACCCCGACGAGCTGCTGGTGCTCTATGTGGGCCGACACTCGCCCGAGAAGCGGCTCGACCTGATCCGCGACCCGCTCGCGAGCGTGCCCGGCGCGCGCCTGGCGATGGTGGGCGGCGGGCCGAGCCACGAGCAGCTGAAGAAGCACTTTCGCGGCACGCGCACCACCTTCCCCGGCTTTATGCGCGGCGAGGAGCTGGTGGACGCCTACCGCGCCGCCGATGTGTTCCTCTTCCCCTCCACCACCGAGACGTTTGGGCTGGTGGCGCTGGAGGCGATGGCCTGCGGCGTGCCGGTGATCGCGGCCAACACCGGCGGCGTGCTCGACATCATCCGCGACGGCGAGAACGGGCTGCTCTTCAACCCGGAGCGCCCCGCCGAGATCGGCGCGCTGCTGCGGCGCCTCCAGCAGCAGCCCGCGCTGCGCGAGCGCCTGGCCGAGCAGGGGCTCCAGCACGCGCGCAGCCGCTCCTGGCAGTCGACCATGGACCAGCTGATCGACTACTACGGCGTGGCGCGCCGCACCTTCCAACTGCGCGCGCGCTGGCGACGGACGGCATAGTTCGGACAGAAGCCGTCTGGACCGCGCACCGTTTGGACCACGAACGGCGCGAAATAACACGAAGGACGCGAAGAATCTACTTCGCGTCCTTCGCGTTCGTGTCCTTCGCGCGGCTTCGCGGCCGTTCGCGGTCCAAACGGTTCGTGCCTCTGTGGTGAATAGTTCGGGGGGGCCCCTAGTCCGCCGCCGCCTCGCTCTCCTTGAGCGGCGAGCCCGTCTCGCGCCAGTTCACCTGGGGCATGATCAGGTGGCCCTTGATCAAATGCTTGTGGCGCTGCACGACGTTGATCACGGATTCCAGCAGGGTGTCGTTGAGGAAGTGGGGCTGCAGGCCCAGGCTGAGCAGGCTGGTGTTGGCTGCGTTGTAGTAGTGGCTCTCCTTCTCCACGCGCGGGTTGGGCATGTGATTGATCTCCACAGCCATGCCGAGCTCGCGGGCCGTCTGCTGCACGGCGTTCGCCAGCTCGAGCACGCTGAACTGCTCGGTGAACTGGTTGAACACGCGGAACTCGCCGGCCTTGGCCGGGTTCAGCATGGCCAGCTCCACGCATGCCAGCGTGTCGCGGATGTCGAGGAAGCCGCGCGTCTGCCCGCCCTGCCCGTAGACCGTCAGCGGCACGCCGGCCACGGCCTGCACCAGGAAGCGGTTGAGCACCGTGCCGAACACGCCGTCGTAATCGAAGCGCGTGCGCAGCCGCTCGTCTAGCTTGATCTCCTCGGTGTCCACGCCATACACCACGCCCTGGTTGAGATCGGTGGCGCGCAGGCCCCAGATCCGGCAGCAGAACATAATGTTATGGCTGTCGTGGACTTTGCTCAGGTGGTAGAACGAGCCTGGCTGCTTGGGGTAGGGCAGCGTGTCGGTGCGGCCCTTGTGGGTGATGGTGAGGTAGCCCTCCTCGATGTCGATGTTGGGCGTGCCGTACTCGCCCATCGTGCCCAGCTTGATCAGGTGGCAGTCGGGGACGTGGTCGGCCATGGCGTAGAGCACGTTGAGGTTGCCGACCACGTTGTTGGTCTGCGTGTAGACGGCGTGGCGGCGGTCGATCATGGAGTAGGGTGCGGCGCGCTGCTCGCCGTAGTGGATGATCGCCTCGGGCTGGAAGCTCTTCACCAGCGGCTCGAAAAAGCTGTAGTCGCAGAGATCGCCGATGTGGGCGGCGATTCTGCGGCCTGTCACCGCCTCCCAGACGGCAACGCGTTCCTGAAGTGAGGCGATCGGAACCAGGCTCTCGGCGCCCAGCTCGTTGTCGTAGCCACGGCGGGCCATGTTGTCGACCACTGCCACATCGTGGCCGCGCGCCGACAGGTAGATCGCGGTCGGCCAGCCGAGATAGCCGTCGCCGCCAAGGATCAGGACACGCATCGATACTCTCCTCTACTCCTCTCGATTACGAGTCGGCGGTATGATACCCTGCTTTTGCCAGTAGCGCGCCAGCCCGCGCCAGCTCAGGGCGAGATCGCCCGTCTGCTGCGAGAGCGCCGCCTGCTCGGGGGCGCCCAGGCTGGCGGCCTCCTCCCGCCCCAGGGCATTGAGGTCGGCCACCTGCTCGGCCTCGCTCTTGCCGGAGAGCAGCCCCGCCCGCACCAGCTCGCCCCAGCGCATCAGGCGCGCGCGGTAGTCGGCCAGATGAAAGGCCACATCGCTGTATGCGCCGAAGTGGGTGAGCATCAGCCAGCTCGGCGCAAGACCTTCAATCAGGTCGAGCGTGCGCTGCCAGGCCGCCAGATCGATCTCGGGCGGCGGGGCGGCGGGGCGGGTGAAGGCGACGCCGGGCAGGCGCACGCCGGCGTTGTCGCCCACAAAGGCGGCGCCGCTCGCCTGATCATGCCAGACGAGGTGGTGCCTGGCGTGGCCCGGCGCGTCGTAGGCGCGCAGCGTGCGCGTGCCCAGGCGCAGCGTCTCGCCGCCCTCGAAGGTGCTAATCGCCTCGGCTGGCACCGGCACCGTGCGGCCCCAGAGCGTCTCCAACCGGTCGCCCCAGAGCTGGGCGGCGCTGCTGATCAGCCGCGAGGGGTCGACCAGATGCGGGGCGCCGCGCGTGTGAACATACACGCGGACGGCGGGGTTGCGCGCCACGATCAGGCCCGAGGCGCCGGCGTGATCCAGGTGAATATGAGTGAGGACGAGGTGGCGGATGTCGGCGAGGGCGAGGCCGCTGGCGGCGAGGCCGGCCTCGACGGCGGGCAGGGTGCTGGCGGGGCCGGGGTCCACCAGGGCTGGCTCATCGCCGAGCAGGGCGTACGTCGCCACCACGAGGGGGCGCGCCAGGTGGTGCGCGTCGATGACAGCGATGCCGTCGGGGGCGGTTGGCGGAGTGCTCATGGGGGTATTTTACCGCACGCCGCCCGTATCGCGGGCGGTGACGTAACGCTGAACCTGTGCTACTTTGGTAGAGCGTGACTGTCATGCAAGAGGAGTTTATGGCTGTTACCGAAGTTGCCGCCCCAAGTATAAACTACGCCGCGGCGTTGAGCGAGCGCACCAAGACGCTGATCATGGCCAGCGTGGTGCTCGGGCTATTCTTAGAAGCGCTTGATCAAACGATCGTCGCCACCGCCCTGCCGGCAATCGTTGTGGAGTTCCAGGGCATCGACCTGCTGGCGTGGGTGTCTACCGGCTACCTGCTTGCAAGCACGGCGCTGGTGCCGATCTACGGCAAGCTCTCGGACGTGCTAGGGCGCCGCACAATCATCCTGTTCGGCATTGGCCTGTTCCTGGTGGGGTCGGTGCTGTGCGGCCTCGCCACCAGTATGCTCCAGCTGGTGATCTTCCGTTGCATCCAGGGCGCGGGCGCAGCGGGCATCGCCTCGACCGCCTTCGCCATCCCTGCCGACCTCTACCCGCCGTCTGAGCGCGCAAAGGCGACTGGCTTCATCGGCGCAGCGTTCGGCATTGCCAGCATTCTGGGGCCATTTATTGGCGGCTTTCTCACCGACACGATCTCGTGGCACTGGATCTTCTTTGTAAATATCCCCTTCGGCCTGCTGGCGGCGGGCATCATCCTGTGGCGCATGCCTCGGATGGAAAGCGGGCGGCGCGAGCCGATCGACTGGCTCGGCACGGGGTTGCTGCTGCTAACGGTGATCCCGCTGCTGCTGGCGCTCTCGCTCGACAAGGCGCGCTACGCCTGGGGCTCGCCGCTGATCATTGGGCTGCTGGCGCTAGGCAGCGCTGCGCTGGTGGCGCTGGTGTGGGCCGAGCGCCGCGCTCAGTCGCCGATCATCGAGGGCGTGCTGTTCCGCAACCGCACGTTCGCAATCGTCGCCGCGCTCAGCGTAGTCAGCGGCCTGACGATTCTGCCCACGGTGCTGTTCCTGCCGCTGTTCCTGGTGAACGTGGCCGGCGTGTCGGCCACCTCGGCTGGCACAGCGCTCATCCCGCAGACGCTGGCGGTCGTGGCGGCGGCGATTATCAGCGGCAACGTGGTGCAGCGCATGGGCCGCTACAAGCCGGTGCTGATGGTGGGCTTTGCTGCGTCGACTGTGAGCTACGTGCTGCTGGCCACGATGACCCCAGACACAAGCACGTTTGGGGTGGTCTGGCGCGTCATCATTCTGGGGCTAGGGCTGGGCTGCGTGGTGCCGCTCTTCAGCCTGGTGGCGCAGAACGCGCTGCCGCACCGCTACACCGGCAGCGCCTCGGCCACGGTGCAGTTCTGCCAGCAGATGGGCGGTGTGCTGGGCACTGTCGTATTCGGCGCGCTGCTCTCGGCGCTGCTCGCGGGCCAGTTCGCCACAAGCGTCGGGCCGCTTGTGCAAGCGCTGCCTGCTGCGCAACAGCAGGCGATCAACCTGGATGAGCTGCGCAACGGCAGCGTGGGTGGCGAGGGCGGCACATCGGCTGGCCTCACGCTGCCCGCCGACATGGCGCCTGAGGATGCGGACGCGCTGCGCGG
>JAYUYB010000537.1:0-3571 GCA_043752655.1 Chloroflexota bacterium | reverse complement strand
CGCTGCGGCTAAGGCGCGGCACAATCGCGAAGTACCAGTGGAAGTAGCCGTTCTCGGGCTCTTTGGTGGGGGTGGAGCGGATCAGCAGGTTCAGGTCGGGGTCGTTGAGGTGGGCGTAGAGCCGGAAGAGCACATCGCGCAGCAGCGGGGCCAGCAGCTTCAGGTCGTCCTGCTCCACGTGGAGGAAGCTGGCGCGGTGCTGGCGTGGCAAAATCCAGATGTGGAAGGGCGACGATGAGGCGTAGAGCACAAAGGCGGCGAAGCGCTCGTTGATGGCGATCAGGCGCTCGCCACGGGCCAGCTCGTCGGCCAGCATGGTGCAGAACACACACTGGCCGGTGTCGTCGAAGAAGCGGCGGGCCTCCTCGATGCGGTGGCGGATGTCGCCGGGCACAATCGGCAGGCCGATGATCTGGCTGTGCGGGTGGGGCAGCGAGGCGCCGGCGCGCTCGCCGTGGTTCTTAAAAAAGACGATCTGCTCGATGCGCGGGTCGGCGGCGATCGCCTGGCCGCGGCGCAAGTAGATCTCGAGCACGGCGCGCATCTCTTCGTCGGTCAGCAGGGCGAGCGTAGTGTTGTGGAAGGGGTGCTCCACCAGCACCTCGTGGTAGCCGACGCCGGTGATGCTGCGCTCCACGCCGTCGAAGCTACGGGTGAGGGCGCCGTCGAGGTGCAGGGCTGGGTACTTATTGCGCACCACCCGCGTCTGCCAGGGGCCCTCGGCGGGGTCGCGGGCGATCTCCAGGTCGAGCTCCTCGTTGCCGATGCAGAAGGGGCAGCTGGCATCGTGCTCGGGGCGCTCGTGAGTTTGGGGGCGGTCGACGGCCTCGGCGTAGGCGTTGGGGCGCCGGGCCCGCTCGCTCGCGATGATCACCCACTCGCGTGTGGCGAGGTTCTGCCGCAGCTCGGCCATGATAGTCGTCCCTTCTCTGCGGCGCTCATATGCGTTCGCCCTATTGTAGTTCGCCCGCCAGAGGCGCGCAAGCGAGGGCGCGGCGGCAGGTATGCTACAATATGCATCAGACTCCACGTAGCGCACGTCCCCTAATGAGGTAGCATGTGAGCCAGAACGGCCAGGATCGCCCGGTGGTTCTAGAGGCGCGCGGCATTACCAAGCGCTTCCCCGGCGTGATCGCCAACGACAACGTCTCGCTCCGGCTGCACAAGGGCGAGGTGCTGGCCCTGCTCGGCGAGAACGGCGCCGGCAAGTCCACCCTGATGAATATCCTCTACGGGCTCTACCACCAGGACGAAGGCGAGATCCTGGTGGGCGGCCAGCCCATGCGCGTCACCAGCCCCCACGAGTCGATCCAGCGCGGCATCGGCATGGTCCACCAGCATTTCCAGCTGGTGCCCGTGATGACGGTCGCCGAGAATGTGATCCTTGGCAACGAGGTGGTACAGGGCCTGGCGTTTCTTAATCGGCGTAAGGCCGCCGACCAGATCCGCACGCTGTCGCGCAAGTATGGCCTGAAGGTGGAGCCGAACGCGCTGATCGCCGACCTCGACGTGGGCGCGCAGCAGCGCGTGGAGATCATCAAGGCGCTCTACCGCAACGCCGATATTCTGATCCTGGATGAGCCCACCGCCGTGCTGACGCCCCAGGAGGCCGACGACCTGGTGCGCGTGATGCGCACGCTCACCGCCCAGGGCAAGTCGCTGATCTTTATCACCCACAAGCTGCGTGAGGTGCTCGAGGTGGCGGATCGGATCGTGGTGCTGCGTGCGGGGCGCGTAGTTGGCGAGACGACGCCTGCCCAGGCCAGCGAGGCGAGCCTGGCGGCCATGATGGTTGGCCGCGCCGTGATCCTGAAGGTGGAGAAGTCTGCCGCCCACCCCGGCGCCCCCGTGCTGGAGGTGCGCGGCCTCCACGTGCGTGACGACCGGCGCCTGCCCGCCGTGGACGGGCTCGACCTGGAGGTGCGCGCCGGTGAGATCTTAGGGGTCGCTGGGGTGCAGGGCAACGGCCAGACCGAGTTGGTGCAGGCGATCACCGGGCTGCGCACCCCCGAGGCGGGCACGGTGTGCATCGCCGGCCAGGATGTGACGGCGGCGACGCCCCGGCAGATCAGCGAGCTGGGGGTGGCGCACATCCCCGAGGATCGTCAGCGTGACGGCGTGGTGACGAGCTACCAGCTTACCGATAACGCCGTGCTGGAGACGTACTACCTGGAGCCTTTTGCGCAGGGCATCGTGCGCAACGACGCGGCGATCACCAAGCATGCCGAGGCGCTGGTACAGGCGTTCGATGTGCGCACGCCCAGCGTGCATGTGCCGGCCAGCTCGCTCTCTGGCGGCAACCAGCAGAAGCTGATCGTGGCCCGCGAGTTCACCCGCGAGCTGAAGCTGCTGATCGCCGCCCAGCCCACGCGCGGCATCGACGTGGGCTCGATCGAGTTCATCCACAACCAGATTATCAAGAAGCGTGACGAAGGCGTGGCCGTGCTGGTGGTCTCCGCCGAGCTGGACGAGATCCTGGCGCTCTCCGACCGCATCGCCGTGATGCACCACGGCAAGGTTGTGGCCACCGTGAAGAATGGCGAGCTCACCCGCGAGCAGCTTGGGCTCCTGATGGCGGGCGCGGAGATCGCTTAGAGGGCGGAGAGTAGACACCATGGCCCAGGCTGTTGAAGAACGCATCCCCTCCTCGCAAGGCCCACCGTCGGGCTTCCGCGCCGCCTACGAGCGCTACTCGTCGCTGCTGGTGCCACTGCTGGCGGTCTTTACGGCCCTCGTTTTAGGCGCCCTGATGATCGGCCTCACAGGAGGCGACTGGCTGGCGGCCTACATTGGGCTCTGGGAGGGCTCGTTCGGCACCTTTAACGGCCTCACCAACACGCTTGTCCGCTCCACGCCCTTCATTATCTGCGGGCTAGGTGTGGCGCTCGGGTTCAAGGCGGGCCTGTTCAATATCGGCGCAGAGGGCCAGCTCTACGCGGGCTCGGTCTGCGTGATCCTGGTTGGCACGCTGCTCAAGCTGCCGCCGATCCTGCACATCCCTGCGGGGATCATTGCGGGGGCGCTCGGCGGGGCAGCCTGGGCGGCGATCGCGGGCTTCCTCAAGGCGCGCACCGGCGCCCACGAGGTGATCAATACGATTATGCTCAACTATATCGCCATTCGGCTCACCGACTGGCTGATCAAGAGCAAGGCGCCCTACCTGCTCGGCGACCCGGCCGACACCAGCTCCTCGCGCACGCAGTTCATCGCCGAGAGCATGCACCTCCCCGGCATCAGGGTGGGCGAGACTACGGTGCTGCATCTTGGCATCCTGATCGCCGTGGCCCTGGCCTTTGTGGTGGATGGGTTCCTCAAGCGTACCACGGTGGGCTTCGAGCTGCGCACGGTGGGCGCGAACCCGAACGCGGCGCGCTACGCGGGCATGAGCGTGCCGGGCACGATCGTGCTGGCCATGGCGCTCTCCGGGGGCCTCGCGGGTATCGCTGGCGCTAGCGAGGTGATGGGCGTGCGCTACGCGCTGAGCGCCGACTTCTTCTCGGGCCTTGGCTTCGATGCAATCGCCGTGGCGCTGCTGGCGCGCTCCAACCCGATCGGTATTCTCTTCTCTGGC
>JAYUYB010000536.1:0-3574 GCA_043752655.1 Chloroflexota bacterium | reverse complement strand
CGGCGCTGCGCGTGCGCGGCGTGGGCCGCCTGCGCGTCGCCGACGCCTCGGTCTTCCCCACTATGATCGGTGTGAACCTGTGTATGACCGTGATGATGATCGGCGAGAAGTGCGCCGAGCTGGTGTTGGGGACAGTGGACGGTGGACGGTAGACGGTAGACGGTGGCCGAGGGCTACGTCATGGTCGGCAGGCGGGCGCGTGAACGCGCGCCGTGGGGGCGCGCTGCGCCGGGCGCCCGCCTGCGCGGGCGGGTCCGGATGCGTCGGCGCAGGCCGACGCGCTGACGGCGGGCGCGTGAACGCGCGCCGTGAGGGCGCGCTGCGCCGGGCGCCCGCCTGCGCGGGCGGGTCCGGATACGTCGGCGCAGGCCGACGCGTGGCCGCAGGCCCTGCCGACGCGGTTTCAACCGCCTGGCTCTGGCAACCGCGCCGACTATGACGTAGCCCTAACGGTGGACGGTACCGGAAAGAAAAGCGCGTGGAGCAGTGGTGCGGGCCACCGTCCACCGTCCTTCGTCCACCGTCGATACTAGCGGGCCACCGTCCACCGTCCTTCGTCCACTGTCAACGTTACGGCCCCACCCGCCCATAGCGCACCACGCTTGAGCGGCTCACGAACATCATCTGGCCCTTGGGCGTGCCGCAGACCGTGACGGTGATCTGCTCGCGCACGACCCAGAGGCTGGTGAACGAGCGCGCCATCAGGATGCAGCCGCCCTGGGCATGGGACTCGGGGCCAAGGCTGAAGCGCTGCGAGTACCAGTTGTAGACCTCGGTGAAGGGCGCGTCGGAGCGGTAGGCGCTAGTGCGGCGCACGGCGAGGTTGGGCAGATAATGCACCAGCGTGTCGCTGGCCGTGAGCGTGGCGCCAGGGAAATCCGCCGCGAGGTAGCCGCGCGAGGCCAGCGCGCAGCTGCCAACAAGGGCTAGCAGCAGCACACAGATGGGAGCGACGACACGCCTGCGCACAGCGCACTGCTCCGAATCATAGCCCTTGCGAGCGTATTTGCGTTCTTGCTGTATGATACCAGAGAAGCACGAGGAGCAAGACGAATGACTTCCCACTACATCTGGCCAGGCCAGGTTCATGTTGGCTTTGGCGCCGCACGGCGGGCGGGCGAGGCTGCGCGTGCCGAGGGCGCCCGCCGCGTCTTTCTGCTCGCCGATGGCAACGTGGTGGCCGCCGGGCTGGCCGAGCCGCTCACCCAGAGCCTCAGCGCCGCCGACCTGTCGTTCGTGCTCTACGACAAGGTGGTGCCCAACCCCGACAGCGCCTCGGTGGACGCGGCGGTGGCCGCCTTTCGCGCCAGCGAGGCCGACCTGATCATCGGCCTGGGCGGCGGCAGCGCCCTCGATACGGCCAAGGCCACGCGCCTGGCCGCCGGCGGCCCGCCCGAGGGCCGCATCGCCGAGTACGCCCTGCGCTTGGGCGAGCAGGCCCGGCCCCACCCGCGCCAGCTGCCGCCCTTCTTCGCTGTGCCCACCACCGCCGGCACCGGCGCCGAGGTGACGCCCTGGGCTGTGATCACCGACCCCGCAGAGAAGTTTAAGTTTGGCGTGGGCGGCCCGCGCTCCGTGCCCGACATGGCCCTGATCGACCCTGAGCTGATGCTGACGATGCCCGCCTTCCTCACCGCCGCCACCGGCATGGACGCCCTGAGCCACTGCGTCGAGGCCTTCGTCTCCACCAACGACAACCCCATCCTCGACCCGATGATCCTGCACGGGATCGCCCTGATCGGACAGCACCTGCCTGTGGCGGTGGCCAGGGGTGCAAACCGCGAGGCGCGCCACGCGATGGCGCAGGCCGCCCTGATCGGCGGGGTCGCGATCAGCTCCAAGTGGCTCGGCGCCTGCCACTCGCTCGCCCACCAGCTCTCCGGCTTCGCCAATGTGCAGCACGGCCTCGCCAACGCGATTATGCTGCCGCACCAGATGGCGTACAGCCTGCCTGGCGCCATGGAGCGCTACGCCCAGATCGGCGCCGCGCTCGGCGCATCCCAAGATGGGGGCCTGCGCCGCCGCGCCGAGGCCGCCGTCGAGGCCGTAGCCCAGCTCTCCCGCGACGTGGGCCTGCCCGCGCGCCTGCGCGACGTTGGCGTGGACGAGGCGCTTATCCCCGAGATGGCGCGGTACGCCTACACCGTTGACCTAAACTGGTGGACCAATCCGCGCAGCGTGAGCGAGGTGGTGATGGAGCAGCTCTACCGCGCAGCATACTAATTCGCAGATTACGCAGATTACGCAGATGGCCGTACCTAGACGCTCCGGCAATGGGCCGGAAATCTGCGTAATTTGCGATGATATACACTATGCTCATCGACTCGATTGAGATTCTGCACTATCGGCTGCCGCTGGAGCCGCCCTTCCACGCCTCGTGGGACCCGCGCCCACGCACGAGCCACACCTGTACGCTGGTGCGGGTGCGCGCAGGCGAGCACGAGGGCGTCGGCTCTGGCGATGCCATGCTCGGCTTCGCGGGCCACGAGCAGCTGTTCATCGGCCACGACCCGTTCGACATCGAGCGCCACGTGCATATCCTCGACAACCTCCAGTTTATGTATGGCCGCATGTGGCCGCTGGAGGTGGCCCTCTGGGATCTCATGGGCAAGGCGAGCGGCCTGCCGCTCTGGAAGCTGATGGGCGGGCGCAGCGCTAAGGTGCCGCTCTACGCCTCGTGCGGCGAGCGCCGCCCCGCCGCCGAGCGCGCCGCGTCGGCCCTCCAGCTGAAGGCCCTTGGCTACCCCGCGCTCAAGCTCCGCTTCCACGCGCCCAACCCCCGCGACGACCTCGCCGTGGTGCGCGCCGTGCGCGAGGCCATTGGCCCCGACATGGAGATCCTGGTGGACGCCAACCAGGGCTGGCAGATGCCCTGGGACGCCTCGGCCACCTGGGATTTTAAGACGGCGCTCTGGATGGCCGACGCCCTGGCCGAGCTTGGCGTCTACTGGCTGGAGGAGCCCTTGCACCGCCACGACTATCGCGGCCTGGCGGATCTGCGGCGCCGTGCGCGGCTGCGCATCGCGGGCGGCGAGGCCTGCCGCGAGTACGCCGAGCTGCGCGAGTATCTGCGCCACGGCTCGCTGGATGTCTACCAGGCCGATGTGGTCTGGAGCACGGGGCTGCTGCGGGCACGCCAGCTGGCGAGCGAGGTGCAGGCCGCCGGCTGCATCTACACGCCCCACACCTGGGGCGATGGCCTGGTGCTGCTCGCCAACCTCCATGTGAGCGCCGCCGTCTCCACGGCGCCCTTCGTGGAGTTCCCGTACGACCCGCCGGGCTGGAGCCTGGAGCGGCGCGACTACATGCTGCCCGCGCCCATCGCCCCCGACGGCCCCGGCACGCTCACCCTGCCCGATGCACCCGGCCTCGGCGTCAGCATCGACTGGGCCGCCCTTGAGCCACTGCGCATCCACAGCGGAACCATGGCGTAGGAACGTAGGGCGTAGAGCGTCACCCCTCGAAATTCAGTATGGGCGCCCCTTGTGGGCGCACCCTCCGAGCAATCCATGAAACCTCTCACGCTCGCCGCCCCCTGCTGCCTCACCCTCGCCGCCGCCCACCTCGACGGACG
>JAYUYB010000535.1:0-8747 GCA_043752655.1 Chloroflexota bacterium | reverse complement strand
CCAGCCAGGGCTCGCCCTGCAAGAGCGCCAGCGGCACGAGCAGCGGCAGTGCGGTGCCAACGGCCACCACCACCACGCCAAGGGCGCCGCTGAAATCCTCCCGCTGCAAGTGCGTCCGCTCCAGCTCAACATTGCGCAGCTCGTGGTACATCGCGTCGTACAGCGCCTGTCGCCCTGGCAGTTCGGCAAAGGCCGCGTAGCTCTGCTCGACCTCCTCCGCGATCAGCTCGCGGCCCACCCCCGCGCTCTTGGCATCTCGCAACATCTGGAGCAGGCGCTGCTCCTGGTCGCGCTCAAAGTGCGAGGACAGAATGTACATTACGCCGTCGATGAGGCCCCAGGCCAGCGCGCAGCCGAAGGTCGCCACCAGCAGCTGCCGTACCCAGTTCACCTCGCTACTCGCCTGCGAGAACGCCCCCTCGGCGTAGAGCGCCTGCGCCGCCAGGGTAAAGCTGAGCACGATCAGAATGCTATAGATCGCCTGCACCAGCCGATCCACCGGGTTGAGCACCCGCGCCAGGAAGCCCTTGCGGGGCCGCGCGGTGGCGGGCGTTATGCGGTGCTGCGCGCTCATTTCAGGTCTTTTTCGAGCAGCTTCACGCTGGCGTAGATCGCGTCGATGTGGGGCGTCGGGACGCCCACCAGCCGCCCAAGCTCGGCCACAGCGCCCACCAGCGCGTCCACCTCGGTGGCCCGGCGCGCCTCGATGTCCTGGAGCATCGAGGTCTTGTGCGCGCCGATCTCCTCGGCCATCTTGATGCGGCGCGCGATGCTTACGGGGAAGCGCACGCCAAGCGCCTCGGCCACCTGCTGCGCCTCGGCCATCATGCGCGTGGCCAGAGCGTAGGTGAGCGGCTCGGCGATGATCAGGTCTAGCGTGGCGCGGGTGAGCGCGCTGATCGGGTTGAACGAGAGGTTGCCCCAGAGCTTGAGCCAGAGCTCGTTGCGGATGTCGGGGCGCACGGGCGCCTTGAGCCCGGCGGCAAGCATCAGCTGGGCGAGGGCCTGCACGCGCTCGCTGCGCGCCCCGCCCGGCTCGCCGAGCGTAAAGCGGTTACCCTCGATGTGACGGATCACGCCGGGCCGCACGATCGTGCCGGCGGGGTAGACCACGCAGCCGATCACGCGCTCCAGCTCGGTGTGGGCCGCGATCACCCCGCCGGGATCCACCGCCTCCACCCGGCGCCCCGCATGCTCGCCTGGGTGGCCCATAAAGTACCACCAGGGGATGCCGTTCTGCGCGTAGACCACAGCGGTGTCGGGGCCGTACAGGGCGCGCATCGGCTCGGCGAGGGCAGGCAGGGCCTGGGCCTTCACGGCGACGATCACGTAGTCCTGGGGGCCAGCCTGCGCCATGTCGGCGGTGGCACAGGCGGGGCGGGCCAGCTCGCGTGAGCCATCGGCGTACTCCACGGCCAGCCCGTCGCGCAGGATCGCCTCCAGATGGGCGCCGCGCGCGATCAGCGTTGTCTCCGCGCCAGCCAGGGCCAGCTTCACGCCTAGAAATCCGCCGATAGCACCGGCGCCGACGATACAGACACGCATGATGCTCCCTGTTAGGGTGGACGGTGGACGGTGGACGGTGGACGGTGGACGGTTAGGATGCGTGGCACCGTCCATCGTCTACCGTCAAAATGGCTACAGCTTGCGCAGATACACCCGCTCCAGCGTGTGCTTCTCGCCCTTTTCGAGGATCAGGTCGGCGCGCTCGCGGGTGGGCTCGATATTCTGCTTCAGGTTGACAAGGTTGATCTCGCGCCAGATGCGGCGCGCGGTGGCGGTGGCCTCGTCTACGCTCAGCTCGGCGTAGCGCCGGAAGAACGAGCTCGGGTCGCGGAAGGCTGTCTCGCGCAGGCGCAGGAAGCGTTCGACGTACCACTGCTGCAGGTGGCGCTCGTCGGCATCAACGTAGATCGAGAAGTCGAAGTAGTCGGAGACAAACTGCGGCGAGCGGGCGGTGCGACCGCCGCGCTGCAGCACGTTCAGCCCCTCGACGATCAGGATGTCGGGCCGGTCGATCACACGGGCCTCGTCGGGCACAATATCATAGACCATGTGCGAGTAGATCGGCACATCCACGTGGGGCACGCCGGACTTCACATCGGCGATCAGCTTGATCAGCCGCCGCCGGTCGTAACTCTCGGGGAAGCCCTTGCGGTGCATGATCCCGCGCTCCTGAAGCACGCTGTTGGGGTAGAGAAAGCCATCCGTGGTGATCAGCTCCACCGTAACCTTGCCCTGGCCCGGCGCGCCGTGGGCCAGCAGCGCCTGGAGGATGCGCGCGGTGCTGCTCTTGCCCACGGCCACGCTGCCCGCGATCCCGATCACGTAGGGCACGCGATACTGCGATGGGTTGCCGAGAAAGACATTCGTCACCTGGTAGAGCCGCTGCGAGGCGTCGTAGTAGAGCTGGAGCAGGCGCAGCAGGGGCAGGTAGATGTCGGCGACATCCTCCAGCGAGACGTTGTCGTTGAGGCTCACCAGGGTGTCCAAGTCGTGGGCGTCGATCGGCAGCTCGGCCCCATCGCGCAGGCCGGCCCACTCGGCGCGGGAGAAGCTGAGGTACGGGCTCAGGCGGCGCTGATCGGCGAACACAGTGGCCATGCTGATCGCTTTCTCAGGTAGGCAATTGACGGTGGACAGTGGACAGTAAACAGTTAGTGCGCTATCGCCTATCGGCTGTCGGCTTACTCCATCAGTCCAAGCGTCTTCGCCATGCCAATGCGCTGGAGCTTGCCGGTGGCGCCACGGGGCAGGGCGTCGAGGATATGTATGCGGCGCGGCACCTTGTAGTCGGCCAGGCTCTGGGCGCAATACTCGCGCAGCTCGCGCTCGCCACAGGCGGCCCGCAGCACCACGGCGGCGTGAACCTCCTCACCCAAGGTTGGGTGTGGCACGGCGAAGGCGAGGGCCTCGGCCACGGCGGGGTGGCGCAGCAGCACATCGTCGATCTCCAGCGGCGAGATCTTCTCGCCGCCCCGGTTGATCAGCTCCTTGAGGCGACCTGTGAGACAGAGGTAGCCATCGGCATCGTGGTAGCCCTGGTCGCCGGTGCGGAACCAGCCAGCTACAAAGGCGGTGGCGTTGGCCTCGGGGTTATTCTCGTAGCCATCCACCACGTTGCCGCCGCGCACCACCACCTCGCCCACGGCGCCCTGTGGCAGCAGATTGCCGGCCTCGTCCATGATCGCAACATCTACGCCGAGGCCCACGCCCACGCTGCCGGCCTTGCGCGGGGCGGGCGGCAGCGGGTTGGAGGCCATCTGGTGGCTGGCCTCGGTCATGCCGTAGCTTTCTAGCACCGGGGCGCCAAACGTCGCCTCCAGACGCTCCATCACAACAGGCGGCAGGGGCGCGCTGGAGGAGCGGATAAAGCGAAAGCGGTTGGCCGCAATAAGCTCGGCGTTGCGCTCGGCGCGGGCGAGCAGCAGCTGGTGCATGGTTGGCACAGCCGAGTACCAGGTGGGCTTGAACTGCTCAACCCAGGCCCAGAACTTCAAGGCGTCGAAGCCGGGCGGGCAGATCACGGTGCCGCCGGAGGCCAGGGTGCTGAGCAGCGAGGCAACGATACCGTGAATGTGGAAGAGCGGCATCACGCAGAGGGCGCGATCCGTGGGGACGAGCGCGTAGGTGGCGGCGATATTTGTGGCCGAGGTGGCGAGGTTGCGGTGGCGGATGGGCACGCGCTTGGGCCGGCTGGTGGTGCCGCTGGTGTGCAGGATCATGGCGATGTCGTCGGGGCGGGCGAAGTGCTGAGTGCTGAGTGCTGAGTGCTGAGTACTGAGTGCGGGCGAGAACGCGAGCGTGCCGTCGGGGTTGAGAGTGGCTTCGATCAGGAGCATGCCGGGGGTTATGGCGGTGCGGGCGTCGGGGAGGGTGTCGGGGGCGACGATCAGGGCCTTGGCGCGGGTGTCGTCGAAGTAAAAGGCGAACTCGTCGGGGCGATACTTGGGGTTGAGCGGGGCGGCGGTGGCGGCGGTGGCGGCGGCGAGGAAGGCGATAGCCAACTCGGGGCCGTTGAGCATCGCGAGGGCCACGCGGTCGCCGCGACCAATACCGAGGCCCTGAAGCTGCGCGGCGAGCGCGGCCACGTTGGCGCGCAGGGTGGCGTAGCTGAGCGCCGGCCTGTCGGGCGCCACCAGGGCGGGGTGCGCGTCGGCCCCGGCGGCGAGCAAGTCGAGCAGGGTTTTCTGGACGGGCTCGCGTGCCATGTCTCGATCTCCTCCAGGGGAAGCAGGCGGCATCGTAGTTCGGAGCACGGCGTGCTCGCAGTTCGCGCTGCGCAGTGGCAAGGTCTGCCTCGGCCTTGGTGACCCACTCAGCGGTTAGGGGCTGCATACAGCACCTGCCCGCGCGCAACCACCTCGCGCAGGAATACATCGCCTTGGGCGACCCGTGAAGCGAGCTCCTCCGGCGTGCGTACCACCACATCAACTGGAAAGCCTGGGTTGACGGCGGTAAGAATCTCTGCGGCCTGATACACCGCATGCCGCTCGTAGGGCATCACCACAAGCAGATCGACATCGGAGTTTGGCCCTGGCGTGCCGTACGCATACGAGCCAAAGAGGATAATGCGCTTAGGCTGGAAGGCCCGCGCAATCTGTGCGCTCAGCGCGTGGATCTGATCCGTCTGAACCATCGCCGTTCCTGACGCTCAAACTGGCCATTGGCGCACATGGTACGCTGCGGCAGCTCTTGCGTCAACAGGCATGGGCTTCACGCTGGGCGATCACAAGCTCAAGCTACCCATCCGCCCGCAGCCGCGCCCGCCCGCCAAAGCGCAGCCACGCAGGCTTGCCGCCCTCCCATCCGCCAAGCTCGGCGCGTGCGCCAGCCTGGAGGCCGCCCGTGACGATCAGGCAGCGCTCGTCGGAGAAGGCCAGAGGCATCGGCGGCGGCGTGGGGCCGGGCGGCGAGTCTGGCCTGGGGAAGCCGCCCTTCGGCGTGATCTGGAGCAGCAGCGCGCCGTCGTGCCCCGTGAGCAGAGCATCGGAGAGGGCGCCCCGGTAGAGTCCCGTCGCGGCTTCCAGGCGCTCGGGCGGTGCTACCACAGGCGCGGGCGCCGGGTCGTCCAGGCCGAGGTATTCGCCAAGGGCCTGGGTAAAGAGCGCGCCCGTGAGCAGGTCGCCGTTGCTGGCGTTGGTGAGCACGGCGAGCGCAAAGCCCTGCTCGGGCGCGATCCAGAGGCCGGCGATCTGGCCGTTGGTGCCGCCGCTGTGGCGGATCACGCGCACGCCGCCGAGCTGGCGCACGAACCAGGTGAGGCCCACATGCTCGAACTCGCCGAGGGTTGGCACGGCGGGCGCCTGCATCTGCGCGCGGCTCTCTGCGGCGAGCAATCGTCCGTCCATATGGGCCTGGGCGTAGCGCAGCAGGTCGCCCACGGTGCTCGTAATGCCGCCAGCGGCGTGGGCGGCGCGCCCGATCGGCCAGGGCGACGCCAGCTCTGGGCCGTCCGCACGCTGGATGTGGCCAACGGCGAAGCGCTGGAGCATCACCTCCTCGGGGAAGAGGTGGCTCTGCGCTAGCTCAAGCGGGTGGAGCACCAGCTCGCCGAGGGCGGCCTCAAAGCTCTGCCCGGTGATCAGCTCGATGGTGCGACCGGCGAGGTAGAAGCCAGCGTTGTTGTAGGAGAAGAGCGCACCGAGCGGGAAGAGCTGGGGCAGCTCGGGCATGCGCTCCTCCACCATGCGGCGCAGCGCGTCGTCGCCGGCGCCCAGGTCGTCGAAGAAGTCGCCGAGCCAGCCGCCGGTGTGGGTGAGCAGGTGGCGCATGGTGGCGCGCTCCTGGGCCTCGGGGTCGCGCAGGCGCAGGCCGGGCAGGTAGCGGCGCAGCGGCGCATCCAGCTCCAGGCGGCCCTGCTCCACCAGGCGCAGCACCGCGCTGCCCACAAACGTCTTGGTGATCGAGCCCACCTGGAAGCGCGTGTCGGCGTTCACGGGCAGCGGGTTGGGCAGGCTGGTGACGCCCACGCCCGCTGTCTCGATCTGCCCCTCGTGGAGCATGCCCACTGCGGCGCCAGGGATCTTGTGCGCGGCGATCAGGGCCTGTGCGCGCTCCATGAGCCTGCTGAATGCTGGTGAGTTCATTGCAATCTACTCGCTTGCTGCGCTCGCCGGGGAGACAAGGAGAATCGCTTGCTGCGCTCGCTCGGGAGACCGGGAGACAAGGAGGCCGGGAGACAGGGAGAATCGCTTGCTGCGCTCGCTGGGGAGACAGGGAGACAAGGAGCGCCTATCGGCAGTAACGGGCTGTCTCCTTGTCTCCTTGTCTCCTTGTCTCCTTGTCTCCTTGTCTCCTTGTCACCCTGTCTCAAATCACCACCCCACAGCGCATCCATCGCACCTGCTCTCCGTCCCCGCCACATAGTCGCCGGAGTCCAGGCGCCAGATGATCTGGCCGCGCCCGAAGTCGCCCCGCTCGGTGTCTACCACAGTGCGATGGCCACGGGCGGCGAGGTCCTCCACCACGTGGCGCGCCGTCTCGTGCTCCAGATGCACGCTGCCGTCACGATCCCAGCGCCAGCGCGGCGCGTCGAGGGCGGCCTGGGGGTGCATGCCGTAGGTAAGGCTGTTGACGACCACCTGGGCGTGGCCCTGGGGCTGCATGTGGCCGCCCATCACGCCAAAGGGGCCGACAGCCTGCCCGTCTTTGAGCAGGAAGCCGGGGATAATCGTGTGGAAGGGGCGCTTGCCGGGCGCGAGCTGGTTGGGGTGGCCGGGCGTGGTTACAAAGCCGTTGCCGCGGTTGTGCATGGCGATGCCCCAGCCGGGGATGACGATGCCCGAGCCGAAGCCCATGTACGTGGACTGGATCATACTCACCATGCGGCCCTCGCCATCGGCGGCGCAGAAGTAGACGGTGCCGCCACGGGGCAGCTCGCCGGGGCCAAAATCCTGGGCTTGGGGGCCGATCAGGGCGCGGCGGGCGGCCAGGCGCTCGGGGTTCAGGAGGGCGGCGGTGGGCACGTCGGCCATAGCTGGGTCGCCCAGATAGGCGAAGATGTCCGCGAAGCCAAGCTTCATCGCCTCGATCTGAAGGTGCAGGCTGGCAGCGGAGTCGCGCGGGTGGCGGGCGAGATCTAAGCCGTCGAGAATGCCGAGCGCGAGCAGGGCGCCGAGGCCCTGGCCGTTGGGCGGAATCTCGGCCACCGTGTAGCCGCCGTAGCCCACTGTGATCGGCTCGACCCACTCGGAGCGATGGGCGGCGAGGTCGTCGGCGCTCAGCAGGCCGCCGGTGGCCTGGCTGAAGGCGATGATAGCCTGGGCGATCTCACCCTCGTAGAAGGCGCGCGGGCCGTCGTGGGCGATCTGGCGCAGCGTGCGGGCGTGGCCGGGCGAGGCGAAGCGCTGGCCGGGGCGCGGGGCCTGGCCGCCAGGGGCGAAGGTCCCCAGGAAGGCGGCGAACTCGGGGCCGCTGCGCTGGCGGGCGGCGCTCACCCCGCGCGCCCAGTTCTGGCCCGTGATGGCGGGCACGGGGGCGCCGCCTTCAGCGTAGGCGATCGCAGGGGCGAGCAGCTGCTCAAGCGGCAGCTTCCCGAAGCGGGCGTGCATATCGCCCCAGAGCTGCACCACGCCGGGAACCGTCACTGGGAGCCAGCCGTGGGTGGGCATCTGCGCGTGGCCGGCGCGATGCAGCGCCTCCAGGCTGAGGGCGGCGGGCGCGCGGCCGGAGCCGTTGATGCCGTGGAGGCGCGCGCCGTCCCAGATCAGGGCGAAGCCGTCGCCGCCAAGGCCGTTGGAGGTTGGCTCGAGCACGCTGAGGCAGGCGGCGGCGGCGATGGCGGCGTCGATGGCGCTACCACCCACCTGGAGCGCAGCGAGGCCGGCCTGCGAGGCGAGCGGGTTGCTGGTGGCAACCACACCGTTGCCGGCGAGCAGGGGCGTGCGGCGCACGGCGTAGGGAAAGCTGAGCAGGTCGTGATCCACGGGCCCTCCGTCGGGCTATGCGGCGGTTGCACACGGTGTCCAGCTGAATTATGCCACATGTAGGAGACTGGACGGTAGACGGTGGACGGGTAGACGGTAGACGGTGGTTCGGGCACCGTCTAGCAGGTTCGGGCACCGTCCACCGTCCAACGTCCAACGTCTAGAACCGTCCACCGTCCATCATCACCCCAGCGGCAGCGCAATATAAAAGCTGGCGCCCTCGCCGGGCACGCTCTCGATCCAGATGCGACCGCCGTGCCCCTCCACAAGCTGCCGGCACACGGCCAGCCCCAGGCCGCTGCCCTCGGCTCTGGTTGTGTAGAACGGCTCGAAGATCCGCGCGCTGATCGCCGGGTCCACCCCTGGGCCAGTATCGCGCACCGTGATCACCACGCTCGCCGCGCCCGCTGGGGGCTGCTCCAGGGCGGTGCGCAAGGTAAGCCGCCCGCCGTGCTCCATGGCCTGCATCGCGTTGAAGATCAGGTTCAGCAGCACCTGCGTCAGCTCGTCGGCATACCCAGTTACAGGCGGCAGCCCCTGGGCCAGAGCGCGCACCACATACACACGCTGTTGTTTCAGGCTGCCCCCGGTGAGCACCAGCACGCGCTCAATCAGCTCGTTCACAGCGACCTGAGAGGGCGCGAGCGAGGGGCGATGCAGGTCGAGCAGCTGGCGCAAGATATAGCCGATGCGCCGGATCTCCTCGCGGGCCAGGCGCAGGTAGCGCGCCCGCTGCTCTTCGTCGGCGAGCTTCCCGGCCAAGTGCAGGCTGCTCTCGATCGCCTGGAGCGGCGTGTTCACCTCGTGGGCCACGGTGGC
>JAYUYB010000534.1:0-8750 GCA_043752655.1 Chloroflexota bacterium | reverse complement strand
GATTGTACCAGAAATGGCAGCGGGCGCCGCTGTACCCCAAGTGGTCTTGCGGGCGTGCGCAACGCAGCTGCGCTAGCGGCAGAGCACGCGATGATACTTCGCCAGCACCAGGGCGAAGACGCCGTATGCTGCCAGCCCCAAGGCGACAATACCCAGCAGCCAGACGCCGTTGCCGACCGCCAACTCCGCCAGCGAGCCGCCGAGCCCACGGGCCTGTGATGGGTCGAAGCTGAGGGCGGCCTTGATGAAGAAGGCTCCTGCCAGCCCCAACACAAAGCCGCGCGCCCCGTAGCCAACCTGCCCAGCCAGCGTTGCCCAGCGCCGCTCCTCAGAGCTCAGCCTGTGCAGTGCCAGATGCTCGTGGAAGCCAGTCTTCCAGGCGTAGATCAGCTGGGAGACGCCGACCGCGATCACGCCAACACCCAGGGCGATCACCAGCCATGTCCCAAAGGGCTGCGCGAGCAGCCGCGCCGTCAAGGTCTGCGAGGGGTCATCGCCACTTTCGCGCCAGCGACCGAGTGCCATCCGTGCGGCCTGAGTGGCTAGCCCGGCGTAGAAGATCGCGCTGATCAGATAGCCCGCGCGGGCGCCCAGCCCCTTGAGAGCAGCGCCCTTATCGTTCACATCGAGCAGCGCCTCGATCCCGCGCCACAGCGCGTAGCCGAACAGGCCGACGGCCACTACAGCGAGCAGGCCCCGCCCAAACGGCGCCACCAGGATCTCCAGCAGTGCCGCCTCTTTGTCAGGGGCGACGCGCTCAATCCCCAGGGCCAGGCGCACAGCAAGCACACCCGTGAGGATGTAGACCAGGCTGATCGCCACGAACCCCAACCGCGCCGCGCCGCGCACCCAAGGACTGCGGGCGGTCTCCTCGGCTACCTCGCGCACCTCTTGCCCCAGCTGCTCCGCAGCCAGCCCCCGCTGTGTCATGGCCCCGCTCCTTATCTTGTGCTGGAGCGGGTAGAGCAGCTTGTGTGCCAGGGGGGTGAAGGCTGCTACGCCACGGACCTGCGCGCCACCACGCTGCGCCGCTCGTCGGCGCGCACCGTGTGCGGCAGCAGCGCCTCGGCGGCCTCGGTCAGCTCGCGGATATCGCCGAAAGGGCCGTCGGCATCGCTCAGCACGGCTACCGAGAGCGCCATGTGCGGGGCGCGACCGTCCTGGATGTCGCGGTAGGCGTAATGCAGCTGGATGTCGGCGTCGAAGCGGGTCGTCAGGTCGGCTGCTATCGCCTCGATCCGCTCAGGCAGCGAGATAAGTACAAAATAGGGGCCAACCACCATCTGGCCCACAAAATCGCTCGGGTCGCCACGCAGGCGCACCACCTCGCAGAGCAGCAGCGCCGTGAACTTCAGCACATCCTCGCCCACCACCACGCCGTAAAGCTGCGTAAACTGCTCGAAGCCGTTCACCCGGATGAGGGCCATTGTCCAGCCGCTGCCGGCCAGCAGCCCGCGCAGCTGCGCGTTCACCAGCTCGCCGGTGGGCAGGTTGGTAACGGGGTGATACTGGCCCCGGCGCCGACTCTCGCTCAGCTGGTTGCGGATCACGGAGTAGACTTCCTCGATGTCGAAGGGCTTGCCGAGGAAGTAGTCGGCCCGCACCACATTATGCGCCGCCAGCCGGTCGGCCCGCTCGCTGAAGGCTGTGAGGATCACGATTGGGATGTTCTGCGTCTCCGGCGAGCCGCGCAGCGCAATGCCAACATCGTAGCCGCTGATGTCGGGCAGGCGCACGTCGAGCACGATCAGGTCAGGCGGGGTGGCGCGGCAGATCGCAAGCGCCTGCTTGCCTCGGCTCGCCATCAGCACGCTGTAGCCCTTCGAGGTGAGGTAGACCTCCAGCAGCCGCGCGATCGCCGGATCATCCTCAACGATCAGGATAGTATCGTTTCCGTGGGCCATACTGTATCTCTCCCAACGGCATAAGCTTTACAACTGAGATAGAGCTACTACAGCTGAATTCTGCACCAAGATGAACGGACGCTCATCAGCGATTCTCCGCTCTTAAGGATACATCACTGAGGCCAGCAGTGGGCCGGAAATCTGTGTCATCTGCGGACAACATGCCGGAACTTCCCGCTTCCCTGATACGTCCCTCACACAACGCTATCAGATGCCCACACCCGGAGGTTCCCAATGACGCACCCACCCAGAGCCCCGCTCCTGGCGCTGCTATCGCTGCTCGCGCTGCTGCTCGCAGCCTGTGGCGGCGCACCGACAGCTGCCCCACCCACCGGCGCGCCGCTAGTGAGTGAGAGCCGCGAGGCGGCGCCCACGAACGCCGCCGCCGCTGACAGCGCGGCGCTTTTGCTCCCCACCGCCGCCCCTGCCGCCCCCGCACCCCCTGCCGATGTCGCCAGCGGCGGCACCAGTGCTGCCCCCGCCGGCGAGGCCAGCGCCCCCATGCCGGCGGCCACGGCTGCCCCCGCCGTAGCCGACGCCACCCGCGAGCGCCCGATGGGCCAGGAGGCCTCGCTGCGCGCTGGCGAGCTAGATGACAACGCGGCATTCGCCGACTACCTGGCCTACCTCCAGGGCTACACCGGCAGCGACGTGCGCCCCGCCGATGTGAGCGAGCGCTACATGATCAGCGTGATCGACGAGGCCCAGCGCCCCGTTCTCGACGCGCGCGTCACAGTCTTCGACGGCGAGCGCATTGTCTTCCGTGGCCGCACCTACGCCGGCGGCAAAACGCTCTTTATGCCCCGCCTGTTCGACACCGGCAACGCCACAGCCTTCCGCGTGGTGGCCGAGTACGGCCAGGCCCGCGCCGAGGCCAGCCTGGAGCGCGGCGCCAGCGAGCGCGTGGAGCTTGGCCTGCGCGATGTGCGCACCGACGAGACTCTGCGCCTCGATCTGCTCTTCCTGCTCGACACCACTGGCAGCATGGGCGACGAGCTCGGCCGCATCCAGGCCACCATCGACAGCATCGCCGGCCGCATCGACGGCTTCACGCCGCGCCCCGCGATTCGCTACGGCCTGGTCGCCTTCAAGGATGTTGGCGACGAGTATGTGACGCGCAGCGCAGAATTCACCACCGATGTTGCGGCCTTCCGCGCAGAGCTTGGCCGCCTGAGCGCAATGGGCGGCGGCGACACCCCGGAGGCCGTGGACGAGGGGATCTACGAGGCGGTGGTGCGGGCCGGCTGGAGCGACGAGCCCGCCGTGCGCTTGGTCTTCCTTGTGGGCGACGCCGGCCCCCACGTGCCTGGCGGCGCCCAGTTCTCGTACCTGGAGGGTGCCCGCGAGGCTGTGGCCCGTGGCGTGAAGATCTACCCGATCGCCGCGAGCAACACCGACCCCCAGGCCGAATATGTGTTCCGCCAGCTTGCCCAGCAGACCATGGCCGGCTTCGTCTTCCTCACCTACCAACCCGGCGAGAACGGCGGCGCACCCGGCGAGAGCACCACGCTAGAGGCCGGCGAGCAGGCCTACACGGTGGAGCGTCTGGACGACCTGATCGTGGGGATTGTGGAGCGCGAGCTTGGGGCGGCGGTGGGCGCGCGCTAGCTTGTCTGCTATACGCTCTAGTGGTAGGATAGAGTAAGCTTTTTCGCCCCCTTGAGCCACCCCGGAGCCCATAATGGGACACCAGGAACATGAGCAGCGCGCCCGTGACGAGCTTTCGTCACAGGTGCGCTGTGCTGTGCTGACGATCAGCGATACGCGCACCCCCGAGACTGACACCAGTGGGGCCGCGATCCGCACTGCGCTCACACAGGCGGGCCATGATGTGGTAAGATATAACCTAGTTCGTGATGAGCCTGAGCAGATCGACGCACTGGTTCGTACCTGTGCGGCAGAGGGCTGCAAGCTGATTATTACAAATGGCGGCACCGGCATCGCTCGGCGCGACAGCACCTTTGAGGCGATCGACAGCCTGTTAGAGAAGCGCCTGCCTGGCTTCGGCGAGCTCTTCCGCATGCTCTCGTATCAGGAGATCGGAGCGGCCGCGATGCTCTCACGGGCAACGGCCGGCACCTTCGGCGGCGCACTGATCTTCTGCCTCCCCGGCTCCACAAATGCTGTCCGCCTCGCGCTCGAGCAGCTGATCGTGCCCCAACTCGCCCATCTGGTGTGGGAGACGGTGCGGCAGTGATACGATGGTCGTACGGATCTGGTATAGTATGCTGCATTGCAGCGTCCTACTGCCGTTCTCTGCATAGCTGTGTAAGGAGCCAGAGAGCCCATGACGTCAGTTGAATCCTTCCGCGGCCTGCATTACCCCAATAAGATCGGTCGGCTTACCTTCCTGTCGCTCGAAGAGGTGATGGGCCAAAATGGTGTGAAGGCGCTGTTGCGTCTGGCTGATCTGCCCCAGTACATCGACGCCTACCCCCCGAACGACCTGAAGCGCGAGTTTCCATTCGAGGCGATCGCCGCCACTTCGGTTGCCCTTGGCACTATGTACGGCCCCCGTGGCGCCCGCGGCCTCGAGCTGCGCGCCGGCCGGGTGGCCTTCTCGCTCGGCCTCAAAGAGTTTGGCCCGCTGCTCGGCATGGCCGACCTCGCGCTCAAGCTGATGCCGATCACCATGAAGCTGAAGATCGCGCTCAACGCCACCGCGCAGACCTTCGACCGCTTCAGCGATCAGTCCAGCACTGTCGAGGAGGAGCGCGGCCAGTTCCTCTACCATATCACGCGCTGCTCCAACTGCATCGCCCGCCCCGAGCCCGGTCCCGTCTTCTATGTGGCGCGCGGTATCATCGAGGAGGCCACCGCCTGGGTCTCTGGCGGCCGCCGCTTCGCCGTCGAGCAGCATACCTGTATAGCCCAGGGCTCGCCCGCGTGCAGCTTCACGATCGGCAAAGAACCGCTTGAATAAGTGCTGAGAACTCCAGTGCTGAGTGCTGAGTCCTGTCGGCGCAATCGCAAGCCTGCGTTACTCAGCACTCAGCACTCAGCACTGCTATGCGCTGGATCGCCCTCAAGCTAATTCGTTTCTACCAGCTGGCGATCTCGCCGTGGCTGCCGCCTAGCTGCATCTACACACCCTCCTGCTCCAGCTATGGCTTCGAGGCGATCAGCAAGCACGGCGTGCTCAAGGGCGGCTGGCTTACCGTGAAGCGCCTCGGGCGCTGCGGCCCTTGGGGCCCAGGTGGCTACGACCCGGTTCCCTAAGCTCGGTCGCCTGCAACCTTGCGCTTCCCCCGAGCGTCACACTGGGCGTAGGCTCTGACGACGGCGCATCTGCGCCAGGGAAAGGTACACGGTGGCTGAACCGTCACGTGAGCAAATTGCCCTTGCTCAGCAGGGCGACCCCCAAGCGCTCACCCAGCTGCTCATGGGCCAGCAGCATTATGTCTATAGCATCGCGATGAGCGTGCTCAAGAACCCCGAAGACGCCGCCGACCTTACGCAGGAGGCGTTTATCCGGCTTTTCCGCGCGCTGCCGCAGTACAACGGCGAGAGCCGCTTTACCACCTGGCTCTACCGGCTTGTGGTGAACATGTGCCGCGACGAGCTGCGCCGCCGTGGCCGCCAGGTCCAGCTCGCCCCCCCCTCGCCCGACGAGGAGGCGGTCGACCAGATGGCCGGCGTCGCCGACGACGACCGCTGGACGAGCCCCGAGCAGGCGCTCGACGCCGGCGAGATCCGCGACCAGGTGCGCCGCGCCCTCGGCCAGCTGGAGGAGCACTACCGCCTGGTGCTGACGCTCTACTACTTCGACGAGCTGAAGTATACCGATATCGCCGAGATCCTTGATATTCCGCTCAATACCGTGAAGAGCCACATCCGCCGCGGCAAAGAGCGCCTCGCCGTGATCCTGGAGACGCAGGAGCAGCCGCCCGCCACGCGGGCCGTTGCCCAGCCTCAGCAGCGCGATCAGCGCGGCCCTTTTCCTGGTGCTACGCCGCTGCGCCTGATGTTCGGCATGGCCGGGAGATAGTGCTATGAGTGACGCACCAAAACTGACCACCCGCGACCCCGACGACTCGTTCGATGCTCTGCTGCGCCAGGAGCTGCGCTGGAACGTGCCCCCCGAGCTGGCGGCACGTCTGCTGAGCCTTGTGCCCGGCGCGCCGCTGCTCGGCATGGCGCTCGCCCGCCCGCGCCCCAAGTCGTGGTACAGCATGCTCGTGCTCGTACTCACTGCCGTAGCAATCGGGCTCTCGCTCGCCGTGGCTTGGCAGGTCTTCGGCGTGCTCAGCGCCGAGCTGGGCCTTGCCGCCGCCCTCGATCAGCTGCGCTACGCCCCGGCCATCGGCCTACAGCGCCTCTACGAAGCCCTGCCCGCCTCGCGGCAGGCCGTGTCCATCGCCGTCGCTGTTCGCGACCAGCTGCACTGGCTGCTGCTCGCCGTGGTACTCTGGCTCGCCCTCGACGGCTGGCAGCCCCGGCTCGCACCTCGTCGGCAGGCGCGCTAAGCACACCGGGCCGCTACCGCTAAAGCGCCCGGCTACCTCTGGGTGAAGCCCGCCTGTGCGGGCTGCTGGAGGCCGCATAGGCGGCCTTCCTCCAAGGGTAGCCGGGCGCTTTCGCGCTCGGCGTGCGCGTTTACAGCCTGCTCTTCGCGCGATGGATGCGCCAGGTGCGGGTGAGCAGCGTTCCGCCGAGCAGCGCGATGCCGAGCAGCGGCACGCCGCCGCTGGTCTCGGGTAGCGGGGCGGGCGGGCGCGGCGGCACAATCGTGGGGGGCGGCGCTGTGGGCTGAGGCGCCTGCCCGGCGACCGTGGGCGTGATGGTGCGCACCGGGGTGGCTGTTGTTCGCACGGGCGTACCAGTGCCGGGCGGCGGGTAGGGTGCGGCGGTAGCTGTGGCTGCCTGGGCCACCGGCGAGCCGCCACCTGCGGCGGCCGTGGCCGGCTGGGCATTGCCCACCACTTGCACCGACACAATGTTCGAGAATGCCGTTTGAGCGAGGCCCTCGTAGGTGAGCTGGCCCTGGGCAACCAGCAGCGTGCCCACCGTCACGTCGGGACGAATGCGTGTTTCAACCGTGATCTCCACGCCCTCGCCAGGCTGAAGCAGCGGGATGCTGTAGCTCACCTCGTTCCCGTTTACCGCCGGGTCGCTGCCACGGTCGGCGCGGGCGCCAAGCAGCTCAAGGTTGCCGGGCAGCGCGCTGCGCACCGTCACGTTGCGTAGGTCGTTGGCGCCAGCAGCGGCAGGGGCGCGCGTATTGCGCACGGCCAGGGTGAAGTTCACCTGCTGGCCGGGGTAGGCGCTGCCCCAGTCGCTAGCGAGGCGGAAGAAGATGTCGGTACCGCCACCGCCCGCCGGGCCGCTGGTGGGCTGGGCCGAGCCGGTGGGAAGAGGGATGAGCGGCGACGCCGTTCTGGTTGGGCCCTGGGGCACGCGCGTGGGGCGCACGGCCGCTGTGGGGCGCACCTGCGGCTGTCCGGGGTCGAAGATGATCACATCGGGCGTGGGCGGCTCGGTGGGCACGCCGGGGATGGGTGTGGGCGGCGCGGGCGGGGCGGGCGGCACCTCAGTGGAGCTCGGGCGATTCTCGCGCGGCGGATTGGGCGCGGGCGCGGGTGGCGGCTCGACCGGGCGATTAGTTGGCGTGAGGCTTGGCGTGGTCGCCACTGGCGTCGCGGGCGTGTTGGTGGGCGTGATTGTGGGTCCGGTAGGCGAGGGCGACGGCGTGATTGTGGGCCCGGTAGGCGAGGGCAAGGGGGTGCCGCCGCCGCCGCCGACCACGCGCACAATCACGCTGCCAGAGCTGGCGCTGCCGGCGCTGGCCGAGTTACTGATATTGGTACCTGCGGCCACGCCCGCTCGCACGCGCACCTGGATCGTCACCGAGGCAGGATTGTCGGCGCGCAGCGTCAGGTTGCAGCTCACCGTCTGGCCCGTGGTGCAGCGGCCCGAGCCCGAGCTGGCGCTTAGCACCTCCAGGTTCGAGTCCACGCCGTCGCTCATCGCCACCTGCTGGTCGGTGGCGCTGTCCGTGATCACGGAGACGCTGTAGCTAAAGTTCTGGCCCACGCTACCCTCGGAGACCGAGGCTACCTTAAAGACCCGCACGCCGGTGGTTGGGCCCTGGGTAAGCGTGGGTATGGGCGAGATGTTCGGGTCGGTGGTGCTAGTGGGTATGGGCGAGATATTCGGGTCGGTGGTGCTAGTGGGCATGGGCGTATTGCCCGTGGGCACTGTGGGAGTGGGCGTGTCACCGACGGGCACCGTACTGGTGGGCGTGCTCGGGTCGATGGTGCTGGTAGGCGTGGCTGGGCGGCTGGTCGCCGTGCCGCCTATCTGCTCGGGCTGAGCCGCCGTGGTCTCGGTGGGCGGTGGCGGCGCGGCCGTGTCGGTGGGCGGTGGCGCGGCTGTGTCCGTGGGGGGCGGCACCGCTGTATCTGTAGCTGGCGGCTCGAAAGCCGGGTCGGGCGTAGTGGTGGGGGGCTGGTCGGCGGCGGGGGTAAGCTCCTGGGCGGGAGCCAGCGGCGGCGCGATGACGCTCAGCGTCCCCGCGAAGAGCGGGTACGCGATCATCACGGCGCTGAGCAGAATAAGCGTGAGCTCGAGCCCCGTCCAGCGGGCGGGCGGGCGGCCGCGGCCGGGCTGTGTTGGGCGACCCCGGGTTGGAGGCTGCATACCAAACTCCTAGTGTCAGGAGAGCGGCCGCGCGTCGACCAGATCGGCGACAACGACGAGGCGCTGCGTATCCCAGTTCGTGCAGGTAATCAATGTGAGCGTAGCTGTGGGCGTTGGGCTCATCACCTCGATCTGGGTGGGCCAGACGCTCGTCGAGCTGCGCACGCGGTAGACATAGCGCCAGCGCGACGTCTCTACGATGATTTC
>JAYUYB010000533.1:0-3583 GCA_043752655.1 Chloroflexota bacterium | reverse complement strand
CGGGCGTCGCTGATCAGGCTGATATCCTCGTGGTACGTTTCGGCGTTGATCGCATCGGTGTAGCGGGTCAGCAGTGCGCCGATCGCCTCGTGGCGCTTCTTCGCCGTCTCCATCAGCTCTAGCCGCGGGTTGACGGTGAGCTGCGTCGGGCTGATCGGCCTGGTGTAGGCGACAAGCACCTGCTGGTCGTCGGCGAGCGCCTGGTTGCTGTATAGCAGCGAGCGCAGCAGGTCGTCGCTTTCGAGCGCCTGCGGCATGCCTAGGGCCACGAAGCTTTCGAGCAGCTTCTTGGCACCGGCCAGCTTCAGCGCCTCGTCCTTCAGGCCGCCACCGCTCATTTCGCTCTTCACGCGCCCGTCGAAGGTCTGCTGTAAGCGCGACAGCGTATCTTCGATCGCTTTGGTTATGGCCGCTGTCTGGTCGATCGCGGTGGGCGACACACGTGGCGGTTCCGGCGGTGTTGGGGTAGTATTGACAAACAGCGCCTCGAACTGCGCTCTGTAGAAGGGTGCCTGCTCCCACCCCTCAAAGGTTCGGAGCACCGCCTGGCCTTTCACTCTCTCCCTTTCGGCAGCATAGATGGAGCGCCGTGCCACCACTTCGTTGCCGACATAGACGGAGATGATCGCCCTGTGGCGAGCATCATCACCATCGCAACTCCTGGGGCAGTAAGGTCTCTGATCCGTCCACTGGCCACCCACGCAGACCTTGACCGTTGTCAATTTCAGGTAGTCGGCCAGAACGGTGTGGCTGTAGTTGGGCACGATGTTCTTGAGGTTGTAGGGCGCGGCGAGGCTGGGGTAGCCGAACGCATTCTCACAGACCATGGTGATCATTTCGGCCGGCGTGTGGTTCACCTGCTGATCCACGCCGCCATATAGGTCGAAGGGCGTGCTGCGCCCGAGCTCGCCGACCTGCTCCTGCACAAAGGCGGCCTGGGTCGCTTGCAGCCCTGTATCAAACGCGCCAAGCTGCTGGTTGTAGTAGGAAGTCAGGTCGTTGAACAGCGGCGCATTGCCCTGCGGGCCGTCGGCGGTCAGGCGGGTAGAGATGTTCCGCATGGCCTGCTCCAGATCCTGACCCACGGCGTCGAGGGCGGCCTGGCGCTCGGGCTTGATCTGGGCGGCGTGCTCGGGCCACTCGAGCCCGAGCTGCGCGTAGGCCCTGCTGGCGAACAGCCAGTCGCGCGGGCCGGGCAAGCGCTTGCTGGCGAAGGGCTGCATGCCATGGGCCACGAGCCAGCCGTTGAGGTAGTTGATATTGACATCGAGCGGGTAGTTGCTCAGCTCGGCCAGCACCGCCTCGTCGCTGTAGTTGCGATCGGTCGGCCCGGCGCTCAGCGCGTCGAAGGCGTAGATCGTGCCCCAGCTGTGGAAGTCGTTCTCATAGCCCACGAAGTCGGGCTGGTAGGGCATATCCCGCCCGGTGCGCGCTTCGTAGCCGAGCGCGCCGTTGATCGCGTTGAGCAGCGGGCGGCGGTTGGTGGCGTCGAGGAACTCGAAGCTGTTGCGCTCGATGCGGCTCAGCGTCTGGTCGAGGCGCACCAGCGTCTGCTGGATCTCTTGGACATTGCCGTCGATCTTGCCCAGCCGCAGGTCGATCTTGTCGAAGCGATCCTGCATGGTGGTGTAGATCGTGTTGAGCTGCGCGTCCACCCGGTCGAAGCGGTCGTGCATCTCGGTGCGTAGCTCGCTCACCTGCTGCCGCAGCTTGCCGATCTGCTCCAGAATCATCTGCTCGGGGCTGGGCTGGCTGGGGCCGAACAGGCTGACGATGTTGAGCACCGCGCCGATCACGTTGCCGGTCATCGCGGCGGTGCTGAGCGAGGTGAGCGCGTCGAGGGTGCCTAGTCCCGCTACCGCCTTTGTCCAGCTGGTGTAGGCGTCGGCGATCTGCACCGCCGCGTTGCCGATCACACTGATCTGCTTGCCGCGCTCGGGGTCGATATAGCCGGCCAGCGTGGCCACGATGTTGATCGCGGAGCCGGCGACCTGGAGCTTGAGCCGGTGCTCCTCGGCCTTGGCCGCCGCGAGCGCCTGCGCTTGCTGGCGGGCTTCCTGGTTTTTGACGTAATCGAGCAGCACGTCCTGCTTGGCGTTGATCGCGCCGACGGTGGTTTGCAGGTCGTCGATCGAGGCGTTGATCTTGCCGAACTCGGTGCGGGCCAGCTCGTTCAAGTCCTTGAGCGAGATCGCGACCGAGCCGTCGGGGCGCACGGACTGAGCGATCTTCGGCGGGATGGCGGCGTCGGGGTTATCCCTGATGAACTTGGCGACGTCGTCGAGCTCGGTGATGCTGGCGCCCAGCCTTTCCTGGTTGACCTTGTCGTAGTTCGCGGCAAACTGCGGGTCTTGCTTGGCCTGCTTCACGACCCTGCGCGTCTGTTCTGCCTCGCGCTGGTTGAACTCCTCACTCGTAAAGGCGAGCGAGATGCCCGTCGCGATCTGGTCCTTCTTGTCACCGGACAGATAATCTGCTCGCAGGAGGAAAACCCCCGCGATGCTTGGAAGCTCACCCCTGAACGCAGGGATTTTCGATGCCTCTACAAGCCCAAGGTACATCGACGCCTCATAGGACGGGTTCGGGAGTAGGTTCACCTCTCTCAGGTAGTTTTCCTTAAACGTCTCGACGTTCTTAAGGGCAAGGGGATAGTCAGAATCGCCTCTGATTAGGAACTCATCTACCAGAAGGCTCCCGATCCGAGCGGCAGGTAGTTTGCTGCCTCGCCTCTCACCAAACGACTTCCACGTCATTACCTGAACCTCTTCCTTGGGGATGACGACGACCTGCTCCTCGGCGGAGACGCTGTGCGTGGGCAGCAGCGTGGCGAAGAAGACGAGGAGGAGCATCATGCGGGCCACGGAGCGGAAGCGGTGATGTGTATGGTGTACCAATGGAACATCCCTTTCTATGAGCAGTTACGTAACCTAGTAATGTGTGCTCTAGCGCCGCAGGAGTGGCAGGAAAACGCCGTTGCTTCGCCCTGGCGGCGGCGTCCCGTCATTGTCGGCGATGGTGAGCGTGAGGCTGGCGGCGCTGCCGAGCACGGCGTTGTGCGGGTCGCTGAGGCTGATCGTCACCGTCTCGTTTCCTTCGTCAACGGCGTCGATGCTGAGGGGCACCCTGATACGCTGCGCCGTCTGGCCGGGCGCAAACGTGAGCGTGCCTGCGGGAAGCGTGTAGTCGGCCCCGTTGGTGGCGGTGCCACCTGTGGCCGCGTACTGCATCGTGACGGTCTGGGCGGTGGTCTGGCTGAGCCGCACGGTGAGCAGGGCAGCGCCCGCCCGTTCTGCCAGCGTCGCAGCTGGAGGGGCAAAGGCCAGCTCGCGCGGCTGGCCGCCGGTTGCGTAGGCCGCCAGCGCGAACGACTCGCTCACGCCATTCTGGGCGGAGCCGCCAACGAGCAGCCGCTCGCCACTGAATGTCGCGTCCCGCACGCAGGTGAAGCCGCCAAGCAGCAACTCGGCCTTGCCACCGTCGCCAAAGCTGGGGTCGAGCGTCCCTGCGGCGTTGAAGAGCGCGACCGGCGCGCTGCTTGTACTGCCGCCGCACCCCGCAAGCGCGAACGCGCCGTCGCCGCGTA
>JAYUYB010000532.1:0-18153 GCA_043752655.1 Chloroflexota bacterium | reverse complement strand
CCCTGGTGGAGAAGCGCGGCAGCCTGCGCGCCCGCGTGCATCGCGCCGACTGCCCCAGCCTCGCACAGTTTTTGCGCGCCAGCGGCGTGCGCACCTGCCCGGTGGCCTGGGACGAGCTTGCGAGCCAGGGCGTGATCGCCGACGTCACTTACGAGGGCCGCGACGAGCCCGGCCTGATCGCCGCAATCACCAGCGACATCGACCAGCTGGGCGAGATCAACATCCGCGAGTTTCACGCGGCGGTGCCGGGCCCGCACCTGGCCCGGCTGGTGTTTGTATGCGAGACGCGCCGCCCCGAGCTTGTGGCCGAGCTGCAGCGCGTGCTGCGCGAGCGCCCCGGCCAGCGCCGGGTGGCGGTGAGCGAGCAGCCGCTCCACGCCGACGCGCTGCGCATCATGGAGCCCTTGAGCAACCCCTACCGAGCGCTCCCGTCGGTTACCTGGCCGCTGTTTGTGGGCCGCGAGAACGAGATCGCGCGCATCGTGACGCAGCTGAGCGACCCGCAGGGCGACCCGCATATGCTGGTGCGCGGCCCGAAGCGGATCGGCAAGTCGTCGCTGCTGCACAATCTGGCGGAGTACCATCTGCACAACTTCCGGCGCCCGGTGCTGGTGGATCTGCTAGCCCTGAGGAGCGCCGAGGTGGAGCTCGCGCCACTGCTGCGGGTAATCGCCGGACGCCTGGTGGAGGCGGCCGGCAACCGGCTGCGTGTGCGCCCGCCGAGCGTTGCCGCGCTGCGCAGCGAGACGGTGCGCACCTTTGGGCGCTTCCTGGAGCAGCTGCGCGCGGAGTGCGGCCCGGAGCGCTTCGTGGTGCTGATCGACGAGTTCGGGCTGATCGGGGCACACTTTTCGGCCACCGAGGCCGACAATCAGGTGCGGCGCTGGCGCGGCCTGCTCGCCGACCCGCTGGTGCGTCAGCACCTCTCGCTAGTAATCGCTATGCCCGACGTTGCTTACCATCAGCTTGGCGCGATCTGCACCTCGCTGCGACTCGACCTGCTAAGCCAGCACGAGGCGCACGACCTGATTGTGAGCCCGGTGCGCGCCCACCTGGCCTACCAGCCCGCAGAGCTGGCGCGCATCCTTGCCGCCACGGGCAACCACCCCTTCTACACCCATCTGGTCTGCCGCGAGATCGTGACCCAGCTGCTGCTCGAACAGCGAAGGGCAGGGGTGGAGCCGCGCTGGCCTGTGCCGGTGACAGCAGCGCTGGTGGAGCAAGCGATCGCTCGAGTGCGGGCCAGCGGCGACAGCTTTTACCATATTGAGCGCGATAGCAAACGGGAGACAGTGCAGGTGCTGAGCGCCCTGGCCGCGCAGCTGCCCGAGGGCGGCACGCTGAGCACGCAGGCGCTGCGGGCGTCACACTGGTGGATCGACCACGGGGTGCTCGCCAGCGCTGCGGCGGATCGACGTGACCTGATCAGCTACGACGGCGAACGGGTGGGGCTACGGGCCGGGCTGGTGGCGGCGTGGCTGCGCGAGCAGGGCAACGGCGGCGCGGCAAGGGAGATCGCATGAACCCATACCAGTACGGCCGCTTTCTGAGCGCCATGCTCGACGAGCCCGAGCGCTTCATCGGCCCGCGCGAGGAGCTGGAGGAGCTGCTGGTGCGCGTAAGCGACGAGCAACCCGCCGCTGTGCAGCTTGTAGGCCCCTGGGGCGTGGGCAAGAGCTTTCTGCTCCAGCTGCTCGCCTCGAACCACGTCGGCCTGCGTCACTTCTTGCATCTGCTTGGCCCACGCTTCCGGCAGGCCCCTGAGCGGCTACACTTTGTGCTAATCTCCTTTACCAAGCAGACGCTGGTAGGCCCCGAGCGACCTTTTGGCGTAACCATTTGGGAGAACCTGATCACCGTGCTCGCCGCGCCCGCACCGCAGGGCGAGGTCAACCCATTCGCCAAGATTGTGGCGGCCTACCTTGCCGCGCTCCCGGCCACACCGCGCACCGTGCCCGGCGGCAAGCAGCTGCTCGATCTGCTCACCCAGCTTGATGGCGCGGGCCTGCGGGCGGTGCTGCTACTGGACGACTTCGACGCGGTGGGGCCGGAGCTCAAGCTCGACGACTACAACCTGCTGTGGAGCCTGGTGCAGCGCACCTCGCTGGTGATCACCAGCAGCCAGCCCCTGAGCCTGCTGGCGTCCGTGTCGAGCAAAGTCTCGCCCTTCTTTAGCCTGCTCCAGCAACTTAACCGCACCCGCGGCGTGCTGAGCATGTTCTTCCTCACCCAGGCCGACGCGCTGCGGCTTGTGCTGGAGCCGCCGACCTGGGATGCGGCGACGGCGGGCTTCCGCTTCAGCCGCGCCGACGCCATGTTCATCATCGACCTGGTTGGCCTGTATCACGACTTTATCCGGCTGAGCTGCGAGGAGATCTACCAGTGGCACCAGCGCTTCGGCACAGCCGAGGGGCCGGATCGCATCCCGGCGGCGGCGCGGCCAATTGTGCGCGTGCGCCTGCGCCAGGTGCTCAACCTAAGCTTTCGGCTGCTCTGGGGCAAGCTCAAACGGCCCGAGCAGGCGGCGCTGGTGGCGGTGGCGCGCGGCGACGATCCGCCCCGCGACCTGGCCGTCTTCCAGCGTCTGATGGAGCTTAGCTATGTGGTCTTCCGCGAGGGAAGGGTGCGCCCCTTTGCGACGCTGTTCGAGGAGTACGTGCTGGAGCAAGGCGCCGAGCCCGACCCCACCGGCCCGGGCGCGGTCTGGCCTGCGGCGATCAAGCTGACCAACCTGGAGCGGCGGCTGGTGGGGGAGCTGCTGGTCGCCCCGGAGCGCACGCTGATGCCTGAGGCGCTAGCGCGGCGGCTTTACCCCGATGACGCTCCCATGGAGGAGCTGAAGGGGCGGCTGGAGGTGCTGATCTCGCGGCTGCGCGGCAAGCTGCGCCGCGACGACCTGCCGGGCTATGGGGTCGAGAGTGTGCGCGGGAAGGGCTACAGGCTTACCCTGCCTGAGCCGGGGCGCGGGCGCTAGGGCGCGGGTGTGGCGTACTTGTCTTGCAGGGCTGCCGCCCCGCACCCTGGAAGGGCTACGTCATTGTGGGCGCGGTTGCCAGAACCCGGCGGTTGCAACCGCAGCGGCCGGGCCTGCGGCCAGGCGTCGGCCTGCGCCGACGCGTCCGGACCCGCCCGCGCAGGCGGGCGCCTGGCGCACCGCGCCCCCACGGCGCGCGTTCACGCGCCCGCCTGCCCACAATGACGTAGCCCTAGCACCCTGGCCCAGGGAGTTGACACCGCCTGCGCGTTGCTCTACACTACCGCATATTCATGGGCCGGAGCCCAGTTCCCTCCGCTTAACCGTGGCAACCATGGGCCGTATTGTCGCAGTCACCAACCTGAAGGGCGGGATCGGCAAGACCACCACGGTGGTTAACCTGAGCGCGGGGCTGGCGCTGAAGGGCGCACGCGTGCTGCTGATCGACGTAGACGCCCAGGGCAACCTGGCAATGGCGCTTGGTGCGCGGCCAAAACGCACGCTCTACGAGGTGCTGGTGGACGGAGCGCGGGCCGCTGACTGCATCACCCCGCTGCGCACCAACCTCGATCTGCTGGCCGCCGACGAGTCGCTGCTGATGGCGCAGCCCACGATTGCGCGCCGGGCCGACTGGCCGCGCGTGCTGGAGCAGGCCATCCGCCCGCTGCGCGCAAGCTACGACTTTATCTTTATCGACTGTGGCGGCTCGCTCACGGTGCTGAACCTGAACGCCCTGAACGCGGCGAGCGATGTGGTGGTGCCCACCACCGTGGAGCCGTTCTCGCTGAAGGGGCTTGATATGCTTGTGGCTCAGATCATCCGCGTGAAGGGCGGCACCGGCTGTCTGCGGGCGATTGTGCCCACCATGTTCGACCCGCGCCTGCGCCAGTCGCAGGAGCTGCTCGGGCAGCTTCAGGAGCGCTACGGCGCCCTTGTCACTGCGCCGATCCGTGTGAACGTGCGGCTCTCTGAGTCGTCGGCCCTGGGCCGCACGATCTACGAGTTCGATCCGCGCTCGCGCGGGGCCGTGGACTATGCCCGGCTTGTAGAGCAGCTGAGCGCCAGCTGGGACTTCAGTGCGCCCCGTGCCGCACAGGTGCCAGCACCCCAGGCGCAGACGCTGCCCGCGCAGGGGCTGCCTGCGCCGTCGCTCACGCCCGATGGGCGGCCCGTGGTGCCGGATACCCCAGCCGCGTCCCCCTCGCCTGCGCCCGTCCCCGTTGTCACCGGCTCGGGCAACATGCTCTCCCTCAGCTGCCCGAACTGCGGCGGGCCGCTGCACCGCGCCACGGTGGCGGGCTACAGGGTGGCCTACTGCGACCACTGCAAGTACCGGCGCCAGGAGCTGGCCGCCGGGGGGCGCCGGTGAGCTCCGCCCAAGGCTCTCGCCTGCGCCAGCGTGGCCCTGCCCTCGTGATGGCGCTGCTGCTGTTGGCTGGCCTCGCCCTTGCGCGGCTTGCCCGTGAGGCACCGCTGGTGCGGGCGGGCGGCCTGATCCATGCGGACGCCCTAAGCGCGCTGGTGCTGGTAGTTGCGGCGGGCCATGGGTTGGTTGGCTACGCCATTGGCGCAGGGCGGCCCTGGCGAAGCGCCGCTGCGTGCGTGCTGGTGGCGCTCGCCGCGCTGATGGGCCACCTCGCGGCGGCGGGCGCGCTGCTGGTTGGTGTGGCCGCGCTCCAGCCTGTGTCGGCCAACGTCACGCCTGGAGCGCGTGCACTGCGCTGGCTGCCGACCAGCTGCGCGGCCTTGGGGCTGGCCCTGATCGGCCTGATCGGCGGCGAGTGGCGCCACGGCCTGCCGGGCGCGGGCGCAGGGCTGAACAGCGCGAGCCTCGCCCTGATCTTGCTGGGCGCGCTGCTCGCTGTGGGGGCCACCGGCCTGGTGCGCGCACGTGCGCCGGAGGAGTCGCCGCTCGTAGCGCTGGGCTGCCTCTACGCGCTGCTGCGGCTGTTCAGCCTGGGGCCGTGGAACCTTGGCTGGCTTTTCGCCGCGCTGCTTGCGGGGGGCGGAGTGGCGCTGTGGGCGGCGTGGTCGGCGGCCGCCGCGCCGCCCGCCGAGGTCGCGCCTTGGCTGGGACTCTACCTCGGCGGGCTCGTGGTGGCAGGCGCTGGCCTCGCCTCGGGCGCCGGGATCACCATGGCGGGCTACGCGCTGCTGCTCGGCCCGCTGCTGCGGCTTGGCCTGAGCAACCCGCAGCCGCAGCGGGCGCTCTGGCCGCTCTCGGCGGCCGTTCCGCTCAGCGCGCCCTTTGTGGCGGCGTGGATGGGCGTGGCGGCGGCGGCGGCTGGCGGCGTTACGGTGCTCGCCGTGGCGCTCTGGGCGGCGGCGCTGCTGGCGGCCCTGCCGCCCGCCCGGCTCGCCGCGAGCGCGCCGCTGGCCACGGATGGCAAACGTGGGCCAACGACTGTAGCGGCGCTCACGGCGGCTGGCCTGAGCGCGGCCCTCGGGCTCGGGGCGCCGCTCGTGGTGCTCGGGCTGCTCCAGCCGCTGGTGGCGCAGCTCCAGGCGGGGCTCACGCCGTTTGGCGCGATTGAGCTCTGGTCGTGGGCGGGCCTGATCGCCCTGGACGCGGCGCGGCAGCCTGTGGCGACCATGCCCTCGATCGCGCTCGCCGCCCTGATGATGATCCTCTCGGCGCTGTGCTGGGTCGCGCTGCGGCTTGGCGCGCTGAAGCGCTGAAGCGCGGGTGTGGCGCCTTCGCGCCCCTTCAGAGCGGGCTAAAGCCCGCCCTAGATCAACTGTGTGCTAGCTATGAGCGAGCTACTTGGCGCCCTCGGGCTGGCATGGCCGCGCCTGCTGCTTTACCCTGGCGGTCTGTTTGCCCTGGTGGCGAGCTGGCTGCTGGGCATGTGGCTTGCGCGTTGCGGCTGCGGGCCGACGGCGCAGGTGCGCGGCGGGCTTGGCGCCGTGGTGCCGCCGCTCGTGGCGCTAGCGCTGCTGCCACTGGCGCCTGCGCGCAGCTTCCCGTACGGGCTGGATCTGGTGGTGGCGCTGGTGCTGCTGGAGTGGCCGCAGGCTCTAGGCTGGGGGGCGCAACGGCGTGAAGAGCTGGCCCGCGCCTACGCGCCGCTGCTGCTTGCGGGCCTGGGGCTGGCGGAGGCGTGCGATGGGCTGGAGCTGACACGGCTGCTGAGGTGGCCGGAGCCGCTGGTGGCGCAGCTGCTGCTCGGGGCCTCGGCTGCGCTCTGGCTGGCGGCGCTCCCCCGGCTGCTGGCGAGCGGCCCCGGCGGGCTGGCCGGGCGGCTGCGGGCGCTTGGGCTGCTGCTCGTCGCAGCGCTGCCTGTGCTGGGAGCGCTCGCCGCCATGCTCGCCGAGCGACTGCCGGCGGATCTAGCTGGCTGGCTGCTCCCGCCGGTGGCAATGCTGGCGGCGGGGCTGGTGCTTGGGGGCGTGGCGCGCGTGCCAGAGCGGGCGCGGGCCAGAGTTGAGCTTGTGCTCGGGGTGGTGATTCTGGGGCTGCTGGCGGTGATAGCCGGTAGCCGGTAGCTGGGCTACGCGGCGTCGACGGTGCGGTAGCCGCCGCGGCCCTTGGGGGTGAAGGCGTCGGCGAGGTTGGCGACGATCGCGCTGGCGAGCTGCATCTCCAGGCGCAGCAGCACGCGCAGGCCGGGCATGTCGTGGTCGGGCCACTGCTCGAACAGGTCGGAGACGGTGCTGCTGACGAGTTGAAGGTAGTCGAGCTGGAGCTTCTGGCCGCTGCTCATATAGACGCGGCGCACCTCCACGGCGATCGGCTCCATCTCGGCGGCCTCGGCGGGGTAGTAGCGCTGGAAGGCCGTCTGCACGGCGCGCTGGAACATACGCACGAGCTCGGTGTCGCTGCGCTCCTGCTGGCCGACCGCAGTGGCTGTGTAGGTCCAGCTTAGATCAAGCGGCTCGACGGGCAACTCGCGCCCCTCGGAGATCAGCTGATGCACCGCCGACCAGGTGAAGCTGAGCTCGAGCCAGGGGGGCATATTCTCGTTGTCGAGCGGCTCGTCGTGCTCGGGGAAGAGCTCGACCTTGCAGGTGCGGTCGTGGGTGGTGGGGATCACGCTCTCGACGAAGGCGTGCTCGTGAAAGCCCACGGCGAGCCAGGCATCTTCAAGGCCAGTCACCAGATCATCGTAGGTCAGCATCCGTTGCTCCCGCCATCGTAATACGTCTGGCCATTGTACCGCCAACGGCCCGTGGCGGCAACAGTGCCAACCGAACCAGCTGGACCACGAAGGGCGCGAAAGGGTGCGAAGGGCGCGAACGCGAAGCGGTCTTTTGAATCCGACCAGCGACCGATGGGCGCGGGCGAGGCGGCTGCTATGCTGCGCGTGGTGTTGTCGCTTAGCAGCAAGGAGGAATTCTTGGGTACCATGGCGTCGGTGCTCGCCCACATATTCGCACGGGTGTCCCTGCGGATCGCGGCGCAAGCCTAGCTCCTCTCACCAGTGCGTGGCCTGGCCCGCTCGCCCCCGGCGCTGCGCTCTGCGCCGCCGTGGAAGCGCGCGCCGCCGCTCTGCGCCACGCATTCGCTGAAGCTGATGATCTCGCCACGGGTACACGCGTGCCCCGTGGCGATTTGTTTGCCTGAATGTCGGGGCAGCCCCCTGCCCGCCCGCGTACAGCCGACCACGGAACCCCGTGGTCGGCTTTTTTTATTGCCCAGGAGCCTTACGTTGACACAGCCACGCCCCAGCCGCCTGACTCGCCCCAGCTCGCCCCGCCGCAGCCTGCCGCCAGGGGGCGAGCAGAGCTTCACCTGCGTTCACTGCGGGCTGCCCGTGAGCTGCGCGCCCGACGCCTCGGGGGTGCAGAGCCGCAACCACTGCCCGATCTGCCTCTCGTCGCGCCACATGGACTGGCGCACCCCCGGCGACCGCATGGCCACCTGCCGCGCCCCGATGGAGCCGATCGGGCTGACCACGAAGCGCTCGCGCAACAAGTACGCGCGCGAGCGCGACGGCGAGCTGATGCTGATCCACCGCTGCGCCAGCTGCGGTAAGCTGGTGATCAACCGCGTGGCCGCCGACGACGACGCTGAGCGCCTCTTCGCCCTCTTCGAGCGCTCCCTCAGCCTGGGGCCGGAGCTAGGCGAGTGCCTGCGCGCCGATGGCGTCGCCCCGCTTGTCGCCGCCGACCGCGAGCTGCTGCGGCGCAGGCTCTACGGGGGGCTGCCGGAAACTTCTTAGACGGTAGATGGTAGACGGTAGACGGTAGGAGCGTGGCGCTGGACACCGTCAACCGTCCATCGTCCACCGTCAACTATCGTCCACCGTCAATTTTGCGCGCCGGTCTCCAATGGAGCTGGAGGATTTCACGAGCACCATGCGGCGGATCAGGCGCGTCTGAGCAGGCCGCGCCTCAGGTAGACGGCGGCGGCCTCGCGCACGAAGGCGGCGCAGATATGGGCGGCGTAGGCGGCCTCTAGCTCGGCGGCCAAGGCGAGCAGCTCGGGGTGCGTGGCGCGGCCGGGGCGCAGCTGATCGTACATGCGCAGCACCTCGGCGTTTGGCACAGCGGTAAGCTCGGCGGCGCGCTCCAGGTTCTCTGCCAGCTGGGCGTAGCCTGCGCGGCGCGCCACGTCGGCCTGGGCGCGCAGGGTGGCGGCGCTAATCTGGGTGTCGGCGATCTGGAGCTCGCCCGCGTCTACGGCGGCCTCGGTGAGCTCGGAGAGCGGGCGACCGCTGGCGGCGCGGAGTGCGTGGGCGGCGTGCTCGCGGAGCGGGTAGCGTGGCTCCAAGTTGCTCATTGGCTGCTCATTTTTCGTCCGCAGATTACGCAGATTACGCAGATGAAGGTGGCGCTTGCTATCTGCGTAATCTGCGTAATCTGCGGATAGCTAGCTACACGTCGGGCTCCCAGTCGAAGGCCAGCTCGGCGGGCGGCACGTCGCGCACCTGCTCGGTCTCGTGGCGATGGAGCAGGGCCGTCTTGACGATCAGGCGCAGGCGTGCCCAGTTGTCTACCTGCACCGGCACAGGCGTGGTGCGCTCGCCCTTGGCGTAGCGGGCCGCGTTGCCCCCAATCATGCGGTAGATATCGAGCGTGAGGCTGGGCGACTGGGGGAAGAGCTCCAGGTTGTTGAGCCGGGCCAGCCCACGCTTGTGGATGATCGTTGTGCCGCGTGACTGGAGCCCGATGGCGATCCCGGAGCCACTGAGCCGCGCCCCCGCGTGGCCAATCTCGGCGCAGTCGGAGCTGTGTGACACGCGCACCACGCGCGCCGTCAGGCCCTCTTCCGCCACGCCAGTGAGGATAGCGGCCAGCACATCCTCATGCTCCAGCCCGCCGATGGTGCGCGTGAGCTCGCGGCCAAAGGCGGGGCCAACGGCGAGGATCACCTCGGTCTGGGTGCCTGGGCGTGCGGGGCCAAGCTCGACGAGCTTTTGGGAAGGCGTGCCGATGCGGTCGGCGATAAAGTCGCGCGGGGAGCGCTCCTGGCGGATGTGCTGGAGCTCGGCCCAGCGTGCGCCCTCGGGCCGGTAGCCAGTGCCGGGGCCGGCGTAGTCGTTAGGGTCGTTGATGCCACTGCGCACGCGGAAGTCGCGGTCGAAGATCGCGGCGGGCTGGAGGTAGTCGCCGGCCACGCGCTGCCGACCAAGCTCCAGCAGGTTCGCGGCGACCTCGGCGAAGCCGCGCCTGCGCAGGGCCGCCACCACGGCCAGGATTGTCTGCTCGCCCGCGAGGAAGGCGTCGGCGGCGGCGAGGTCGGCCACCACATCGCGCGCGGGCATATCCTCGCTGGCGTGGGCCACTGTGGCGGCCTCAACCTCGTCGTCGGAGATCGGGGGGAAGCCAAGCTCGGCGTAGACGGCCTGGATAGCGCGGGCGGCCTCGCGGCGGGCGGCGAGGGCCTCTGGCTCGCTGAGCGAGCGGGTGCCGCCATCGATCTGCATGTCGCGCTGAAGCACACTGTAGTCGTCGTGGTCCTCGGCGTCGAAGTTGCCGCCGCCAAAGAGATTGTCGCGCTTGGGCACGGCGCTGTAGCCAGAGAAGATCAGGTCGGTGCCAGGGATAAACTGAAGCATCAGCTTGGCCGACTTGCGGATGGCCGAGTGGGAGGCGAGGGCATCGTTGCCGGAGGCGACCTCGAGGCCGAGCATGGCGGCCAGCAGGTTCTCGGCGAGCACAGCGCGCACGCCGCCGGGCAGAGCCTCGGGCAGCGCGATGCACGAGATCGAGCCGTTTTGCACGCCCTGGCTGCCGGCCCCGCGCGTGACGCAGAGGCAGCGCGCCTCCAGGTAGAGCATGGAGCAGCGCTCGGCATGGGCCATCAGCGCCTCGGAGCCAGTGCCAGAGGTGAAGCGCACCTTCACGCCACGCGAAGCGTAGGCGGCGCCAAGGAACGCCTTCGACCAGGGCGTATCGTCACCATCCGTGAAGGCGCGCTCGGTACCGTAGACAGAGAGCGTCTCGGCGTAGGTGGTAAGGCCCTTCATGGCGAGGCGCAGGCCAAGGGACTCCTCGACCGAGCACTGGGTGAGCACGCCGCCGCGACCGCTCTGGGTGCCCACGAGGATGGCGAGGGCGTTGAAGGGGGCGAAGCGCGCGACGCCCACGGTCGTCTCGACCTCGGCGAAACCGCGCAGGGCGGCCTCGGCGGCGTCGGCGGCTAGCAGGGCGGGGTGCTCGCGCCGGTTGGTGACGTGAGCCTGGTTGGCGGGGGTACGGCGCACGCGCATCTTGGCGAGGCCCGTCATCATTTCCAGCACGCTCATGGGGCGCATGATCGCGCAGAGCATGGCGGGCGTGCAGCCCCCGGCCAGGCAGCGCACGCGCTCACGGGGCACGTTGATGTCGGCGAGCATGCGTGCCAGCTCAAGCGGAGGGGTGGCCATCGCCTCTGCGGCGGCGTCGAGGTCGAGCGCGTGGTCGGCGATGAAGCTATCGAGGGCGTCGAAGTCGGCGCGGGGCTTGCCATCGAGCTCCACGACGACGCCGTGCTCCACGCGCAGGGAGGGCAGCGGGTCGAAGGGGCTATCGGCGACGATCAGGCCCGCCTCGGGCCAGGGCTCCACGAACGTCTCGCGGTTGATCTCGCGCTGGTCGAGCAGCTCGAAGCGGCGGGAGCGAGTCATGGTATCTCCGGGCAATGTTCATCCGCAGATGACGCAGATTTCCGGCCCATTTTCCGAAGCGGAGGCAGGAACATCTGCGTCATCTGCGTCATCTGCGGATTATCTAATGGCCTCGACGCAGGCCCGTGCGGTGGCGGTGATCTGGGCGAAGTCGCCAGCGGCGACGGCGGCGGCGGGGATGAGATTGCCGCCGATACCGAGGGCGGCGGCGCCAGCGGCGAGGTAGTCGCGGGCGTTAGCGGCGCCCACCCCGCCGGTTGGTACGAGCTTGAGGAAGGGCAGCGGCGCCAGCACATCCTTCAGATAACTGGGGCCGCCGAGACGGGCGGGGAAGAGCTTCACCAGCGCTGCGCCGGCCTCGTGGGCGGCGAGCAGCTCGGTGGGCGTAAAGCCGCCGGCGAGCACCAGAGCGTCCCGGTTCACGCCGGCGGCGATCACGGCGGGCCGCACGGCGGGGGTAACGAGGAACTCCGCGCCGCCGTCGAGGGCCGCGCGGGCCTGCTCGACGTGTAGCACCGAGCCAACGCCGACGCAGGCCGCGTCGCCGAGGGCGGCGCGCACCGCGCCCACGGCCTCCACGGCACCCTGGCCGGTGAGCGTAAACTCAAGCGCGGTGATGCCGCCAGCCACCAGGGCGCGCGCCACCTCTACGGCTTTGCTGTACTCGTCGAGCCTGATGATCGCCACGATTTTTGTGGCGAGAATGCGATCGTAGGGTGTCAAGAGAGCTCCTTTTTTATCCGCAGATTACGCAGATTTTCGGCCCATTCTGGCGGGCCGGAAAAAGTGAGCGGACATCTGCGCAATCTGCGCAATCCGCGGATGCTTACCGTGCTACATCGCCCGCCGTGCGCGCCATCACGTACTCCAGCTCGGGGCGGCTGCTGAGCACGCGGTCGCCGTGCTGCGAGAGAGCGATGGCGGCCAGGGCGAGGCCCCGTTGCAGGCCCAGCTCGGGGTCGCCATCCAGCAGGCCGTCGAGGGCGCCGGCGGCGAAGGCGTCGCCGCTGCCGATGCGGTCGACGATCTGCACAGGGAATGCGGGCAGGCGCTGGAAGCGTCCCTCGTGCAGCAGCGCGGCGCCCTGCTCGCCCAGGGTGCAGTAGAGCGTCTGGGCGCGAGTGAGCGCGCCCAGCGCCTCCATCTGCGCGCGCGGCTCGCCCGTGCAGCCAAAGAGCATGGCCGCGTCGGCGCCCTTGCAGAAGAGCACATCGGCCTCGGCCAGCAGGGGGCGCAGCTGCTCGGCGGCGGTGGCGGCGTCCCAGAGCTTGGCGCGGTAGTTCACATCAAAGCTCAGGCGCACCCCGGCGGCGCGGGCGCGGCGGAACGCCTCGGCCATGGCGGCGTACGGGCCAGCGCCGAGGGCCGCCGTGATCCCGGTGAGATGCAGGATGCGCGTGTCGAGCAGCTGGTCCCAGGCCAGATCGGCGGGCGTCATGGTGGCGGCGGCGGAGCCGGCGCGGTCGTAGATCACCTGCGAGGCGCGCGGCTGCGTGGCCAGCTCGATAAAGTAGGTGCCCAGGCGCCCCTCGCGCACGCGCGTCACCGCCGACACGTCCACACCATCGGAGCGCAGCACGCGCAGCACCGCGTCGCCCAGGGCGTTGTCGGGTAGGCAGCTCGCCCAGGCGGTGCGGCGGCCAAGGCGAGCCAGGGCCACGCAGACATTGCTCTCCGCCCCGCCCGCCTCTACCTCCAGGCTGCGAGCGTCGCAGATGCGTTCGCCCACAGGCACGCTGAGGCGCAGCATGGTCTCGCCGAAGGTGGTGAGCTCGAAGCGCGGACCGCTCATAAGACCCACCCGTGCCCTTCTGGCATGAAGCGCACACAGGCCGCCCCTGGTACTGCCGCGCGCGCCACCGGCTCGCCGAGCGCGTCGGGGCCGGGGAGAATGGGCAGCACGGCCAGCTCGCCGCTATGTTGGTTGGCGACCAGCAGGAACTTCCCGTCCGGGCTGAGGGCGAGGTTGCGCGGCCAGTCGCCGCCGCAGGGCCGGATCGCCAGCGGGCTGAGGGCGCCGTCGGGGGCCAATGCGAAGACGGCGACGCTGTTGTGGCCGCGGTTCGACACGTAGAGCCGGGCGCCCGCCGCGTCGATCTGGATGTCGGCCACCTGCTTGTGGTGATCGCCGGGCGGCAGCGTCGTGAGCTGCTCACGCTCAGCCAGCGTGCCCGCCTGCGGGTCGAAGGCGAAGCTACTCACAGTGGCGTCGAGCTCGTTGGCCACATAGAGCAGGTGGCCGTCGGGGTGCCAGACCATATGGCGCGGGCCGGCGCCGGGGTGCGCTACGCCCTCGCCGTGGGCCAGAAGCGCGCCCGTTGTCCCGTCGGGCATGTAGATCATCAGCCGGTCGAGGCCGAGGTCGGCCACAATTGCGAAGCGCCCATCGGGCGAGAAGATTGTGGCGTGCGCGTGGGGGCCATCCTGGCGCTCCGGGTTGGGGCCGTGGCCGCTGTGGCGCGTGATCGGGCCGGGCGCGCCGAGGCTTCCGTCGGGCAGGCGCGGGATCAGGCGCGCGGTGCCGGAGCTGTAGTTCGCCACGGCGAGCCAGGTGCCCGTGGGATCAAAGACCAGGTGGCAGGGCGCGTCGCCGCCGCTGGGCTGCTGGCCGAGCACGCGCACCTCGCCGGGGCGCATGCCGAGGCGCAGGGCCACCACGGCGCCGCCGTTTGTCTCGCTGGCCGCGTACACCCCGCCCTGCGGGTGTGGCGCCAGGAATCCCGGTTTGGCAATCCCAGCCCAGCTGCCGTTCGGCACCAGAGCGCCGCTGTCGGCGAGCAGATAGAAGCCATACAGGCCGGGCTGGTCGGCCTCGGCGTAGCCGCTTGCGAGCAGGAAGTAGTGAGTGTTTGACATAATCCTACCAATTCGTCACAGAGCCGTCGCGGCGGCGCCAGTGGGGTGCCTCCCAGAACTCCCAGCTCTGGCCTTCAGCGAGGCTTTCATCGAGCTCGACGCCGAGGCCGGGGGCGTCGGGGACGGGGAAGCTGGTGCCGACAAGGCGCGGCTGAAGCGGGAAGAGCGCGTCGGCGTCGTTCACGCCGGACTGGCCATAGTAGAGGTTCTCGCTTTGGGTGACGCGCACCTCGAGCCAGGCGAAGTTGGGCACAGCGGCGGCAAGCTGGATCGTGGCCGCAGTGCAGATCGGCCCAAGCGGATTGTGGGGCATCAGGTCGATGTAGTGCGCCTCCGCCCATCCAGCCACTTTCATGGCCTCGGTGAAGCCGCCAACATTGCAAAGATCGAGCCGGGCGAAGTCGGTGAGGTGGCGCTCGATGAAGGGCACGAACTGCCACTTGCTGGCGAACTCCTCGCCCACAGCGAAGGGCACGCCCGTCATTTTACGCAGCGCCTCGTAGGCCTCGGGCGACTCGTCGCGCATCGGCTCCTCGATGAAGTCGATCGTGCCGGCGGGCATGCGCTGGCAGAACGAGGCCGTCTCGGCGAGGCTCAGGCGGTGGTGGTAGTCGATCCCGAGCGTCAGCTCCTCGCCTAGCTCTTCGCGAATGCGGGTGAGCCAGCGGGCGGTAAGGCCGATGCTCTCACGGGGCTCGAAGATCTGCGGGCCGTCGCCGGAGCGGTTGCCGCCAAGCGTGCCGGTGCGGATCACACGCCAGCCGTGCTCCCAGAGCAGCTTTGCGCTCGCCAGCAGCTCCTCGCCGGTGCTGCCCGAGGCCGTGGCGAAGCAGGGGATCGTGTCGCGCTGCTTGCCGCCGAGCAGCTGGTAGACAGGCACGCCCAGGGCCTTGCCGGCAATATCGTAGAGCGCGATGTCGATGGCACTCTGGGCGGCGAGCAGCACGCGCCCGCCCTCAAAATACTGGCTGCGGTAGAGCTCCTGCCAAATCCGGCCGCGCTGCATCGGGTCCTGGCCGATCAGGAACTCGCGGAAGTGGCGCAGGGCGCCAATCACAGCCAGCTCGCGCCCGCTCAGGCCCGACTCGCCCAGGCCGTAGATGCCCTCGTCGGTCTCGATCTTTACGACCAGCTGATTGCGGCTGCCCACCCAGACGGGGATTGGTTTGATGTCGGTGATTTTCATGGGTTCTCGCTACATTGTCTGCAGATTACGCAGATTACGCAGATAGGGCTTCTGAAGGTGGGCAGGACGCTCGGGTGGTAGGGACACTAGCTGGAAATCTGCGTAATCTGCGTAATCTGCGGATTATCACTCTTCCTCGTGCCGCCAGCCCAGAAGACGCTCGGCCTTTGCGCACGAGAAGAACCCCGTGTGGCCTGGGAGCTCGCCGCGGATCGGCGTGTCGGGGTAGTGCTGGCGGGCCAGCTCCAGCGACGGCTCGGCGACCACGGTGCGCGGCGCGACGATGTAGAACACCTCGTGGCCGCTGAAGTCGGCGGTGATGGCGGCGAGACATGCCCGGCAGGCCGCCCTGGTGTTGGTGTAGGCCCAGAGGTGTCGCGTGGCGACGGCCGCACGCTCCCGCGAGAGCTCGGCGGCGCGCTCCTCGTGCTCCATCAGCCAGTGGAAGCGCAGGCTGGCGATCTTCAGCTGCGCAAAGCGGCGCGCGAAGGCGTCGGCCTGCTGCTCTAGCACCCACTTCGAGAGCGAGTACGGATCCTCGCTGTAGCTGGGGTGCAGCTCGTCTACGGGGAAATAGTCGTAGCGGGGCGTGCGGCTGAACGCGCCGCCAATCGCGTTGACGGACGAGGCCAGGCAGACGCGCGAGATGCCGAGGGCGGCGGCGGCGCTGAGCACGTGATAGCTGGCGGCGGTATTCTGCACATAGACGAGCGTGTCGGGGGCGTTGTGCGGCGAGCGGTGCGCGGCGAGATGCACGACGGCCGCGCAGTCGTTTAGGCTACCCACAACCTGCCCAAAGTCGGCCATGTCGGCGACGACGTGGCGCACGCCCTGCGCTTCTGGCGGCACAGCTGGCGGCAGGGTGCGGTCGATACTCACCACCGTGTGGCCCTGCTCGATCAGGAAGGGCACGAGGGCGCGGCCAAGGTCGCCGCTGCCGCCCGTTACTGCGATCTGCATACGTCTCTCCGTTAGCGCGCTGCGACGGTGCGGGCCTGGATGGCGAGCACGCTCTCGACCATATCATTCATGTGGGCAAGCATCAGCAGGCGAGCCTGGCCGGCGTTGTGGTCGCAGATCGCCTCGGCGAGCAGCAGATGGTAGCGCACCGTGCGCCGGGTAAGGCCCGGCTCCATCGCCACATGGCGGCGGCTCTGGAGCAGCAGCTCGCCGAAGCCCTCGATCACATTTTGGAGGATGGGGTTATGGGCCGCCCGCGCGATCTGGCGGTGCAGCAGGATGTCGGCCTCCACAAAGGTCTGCCCCTCGCGGGCCTCCTGCTCGATGGCGAAGGCCAGCCGCTCGATCTCGTTCAGCTCCTCGGGCGTGCCGCGCTCGGCCGCAAGCGCCGCCAGCTCTGGCTCCAGCAGGCGGCGGGCCTCGGCGAGGGCCACGAACAGGCCGCGCCCATCGTCCTGAAAATGGTTTGCGAGCTGGGGGCTCACGCGCTCGCCGGAGACAAATACCCCGCGCCCGTGCTCGATCCGCACCATGCCCGCAGACTCGAGGGAGCGCAGCGCCTCGCGCACCGAGCCCGTGCTGGCGCCCAGATTGCGGGCCAGCTGCGCGATGCTGGGCAGCCGCTCGTCGGGCAGCCACTCGCCGGTGCGCAGGCGCTGGATCAGGTCGTCGGAGACCGTCTGGAAGACCCGCTGCGGTGGCGACGGAGTCTGGTCGAGGGTGTGCTTATGGGCCATGTCTGTCGCCATCTCGCTCTTGCCCTGCTGGGCCCGTGGAAGCCTACCCGAAGCTAAGCTCCCAGAGTACGCTCTCACCATCGAACTCGAGTACGTAAAGCTTGTTGCCGATCAGCACGCCATCGATCGGGCGCTTGAAGTCGCGCGCCACCTGGGTGGTAACGGCGCTGTAGGCGTCGTCGCCCTTGACGAGCGCCAGGTGCAGCAGATCCTGGCCCTGGTCGCTAAGATCGCCACCGGCGGCGCCCCAGCTCAGCACAAAGGCGCTGGGGCTAAGCGCCTGGCCGCGCAACTCGGCCGGCATAGCGTTGTCGGCCACAAAGAGCAGCCCCAGCGGCGAGCGATGGGGCGTGAAGGTGTGCAGGGGCGCGCCCGTGGTGGCCGCATCCTGCTCGGCCCCGTCGGCGGCGCGCGAGACGGCTGCGGCCGGCCCGCTGTTCGCCACCGGGTCGGTAAAGTCCATGGGCGGCGCGGGGAAGCCAGGGTCGTCGCGGTAGAGGCCCGTCTGCACGGCCACAAAATCCTGGCTGAGGCGCTTATCCTGGCTCGGGTCGTAGCCGGGGGTGCGCTGCGGGTTATCGTCGGTGCCGAAGCGCCAGGGGAAGCCGTAGTGCAAACCCTCGCGCAGCCAGTTCAGCTCGTCGGGGAAATCCGCGTCGGGGCCGTTATCCACCCCAAACAGGTCGCCATTGGGCGCGAAGGCCAGGTCGTAGGCGTTGCGCACGCCACGGGCATACACATAGGCGGTATTTTTGGCCTCGTCATCCTCCAGCCGAAGGTCGGTGGCGTTGGCGGGGATGCGAAAGATGCGCGAGGTGAGGGCGCCCTCGCGGGCATTCGGGAAGCTACCGTCGTTGGCCTGCACCTCGCCGTGGTCGCTGCGCGAACCGCTGTTGAGGAAGACCCAGGCGCCGTCGGGGCTTACCACCACGCCATTGAAGAGATGGTCGAACTGCGTGCCACTGATCGGGTAAGGCGCCGTCTCGGCCACTGTACTCCAGCCACCCCCGTCGCCACTGGGCGGGCCGCGCCGCAGCAGGCCCTTGTTGCGGGCGCCGCTGGCCTTGTTGGCAACCACGTAGAGCAGGCCATCGGGGCCGAAGGCCATGCCGGTGGGCGAGGCGTCGCCGACCATCGCCTTGACGGACAGGGCGGGCGTAAGGGCGCCGGTGGCCAGGTCGATGCTGCTCAGGCCGGTGCCGGGGCTCAGCACGTAGAGCTTGCCGTCCACGGGGTTTTGGGCTAGGCGGATGCTGCCCCCGCTGGTGGGGCCAACCCGGCGCAGGGTGATGTCATCGCGCAGCAGGGTGGGGCCGCCCGCGATGGGCTGGCGCGGCTGGGCTGCGGGGGAGGGCGGCGTCGCGGCGGGTGTCGGCTGCACGGCAGGGG